>JAZNFD010000305.1:0-3919 GCA_045588975.1 Acutalibacteraceae bacterium
GCATATTTGATTTCCGTGCCGCCGATGTCAAACGTAAGGATTCTCATTTTGACTCCTCCAGAGCCTTCACAAAGCGTTTTGTGATATCCATGGGTCTTGTTATGGCTGTGCCGACAACCGCCGCATATGCACCGCTCCCGAATGCTTTCACGAGCTCATCGGGTGCCCAGATTCCGCCCTCAGCAATAACGGTTGCGCCAAGTTCTTCCTTGTAGCGCTTCATAAGTGTGTAATCGGGCAGGGGAGTGCCTTTTGTATACGGTGTGTAGCCGCTCATTGTTGTGCCGATAAGGTCGAAACCGAGTTCAAGAGCAAGCTTGCCTTCTTCAAAACAAGATGTGTCAGCCATAAAGAGCTGGTCGGGATATTTTGCACGCACTTCTTTGAAAAATTCTTCAAACGAAACTCCGTTGGGGCGGGTTCTGTTTGTTGCATCAACGGCAATGATATCGCATCCGATTTCAACAAGCGCATCAACCTCTTTCATTGTCGGTGTGATGTAAACATCGCTGTCGGGATATACTTCTTTGATGATACCGATGACGGGGAGGTCGACTCTCTCTCTGATGGCAAGAATGTCAACAACGGTGTTTGCTCTGATGCCGACTGCGCCTCCGAGCATTGCGGCATAAGCCATTTTGCTCATTATGTAGCTGTCATATAACGGCTCGGTGGAAAGAGCCTGACAGGATACGATAAGACCGCCTTTTATCTGTTCAAGAATCTGTTCGTTGGTAAGCTTTTTCATTTCTAAACTCCTGTTCTTTTATGAATAATGAATACATTTTATTATAAATCATCTCGACAAATATTGCAACAGCCGGATGAATATAATTTATCGAATGGGGTGTTGACGGATGATAATTAAAATCAATAGGTTCCGCTTGCTTGTGATTATCGGAGCGGCTGTTCTGATTCCCGTTTTTGCATTGGCTGTAAAAACCGTTTCTGTTTTTTCTGCGCAAAAAGGAGTAAAGCTTCCGATCGTAATGTACCATCAGCTGACAAAATCCGAGTCAAGAGCGGGTAAATATGTGCTGACGGTTGAGCAATTCGAGAAGGATTTGCAGTTTTTGAAACGGAAAGGCTACGAAACCGTAACGGTGAATCAGATTCTTGAGTTTTCGGAGGGCAGAGGCGATTTGCCCGAAAAAGCGATAATGATTACGTTTGATGACGGATGCGAAACTCTTTATTCGTATGCATTGCCGCTTCTGGAAGAGTATGGCTTTACGGCAGTGGGTTTTGCCGTAGGCGCACTTGCGGACAGCTACACCGAGCTTGATGACCATAATCTGAATTATTCCTGCCTTGACTGGGCGGAAATTAAAGAAATGTGTGACGGGAAAACGGTTGATATCCAAAGCCATTCCTATGATTTGCACAAAAATACGGCAGACCGTTCGGGTGCCGCCAAGAAAAAAAGTGAAAGTTTTGAGCAATACAGAGAATTTTTATCAGCTGATGCGGCAATAATGAAAGAGAAGATGATGAAATATACGGGCAAAGAACCCGTCGCATTTGCATATCCGTTCGGGAGCTACAGCACCGAAAGTGCGGAAATTCTTGCCGGATGCGGTATCAAAATGGCATTAACCTGCGAAGAGAGGGTAAACATAATAAAAAAAGCCGAGTCCGAATGGCTTTTCAGACTCGGCAGATATAACAGACCTCACGGAACGGGTTCCGAAAGTTTCTTTGAAAAAATGGGAATAGGTTAGTTTAAATTTAATTGAATTAAATAAAATTAAATTAAATTAACCGAGAATCTTTTCTGTTGCGGCGATTTCGACGCAAAGGCAAAGAATCTCAACCGCCTTGCAGAGTTCGTCCCTTGACGGGAAGGTGGGGGCAATGCGGATGTTTTTGTCTTCGGGGTCTTTGCCGTAGGGATAGGTAGCGCCTGCACCGGTCAGGGTAACTCCCGCTTCCTTGCAGAGAGCAACCGTTCTCTTGGCACAGCCCTCGCAGACATCAAGACTGATAAAGTAGCCGCCGTTGGGAACGGTCCAGCTTGCGATGCCTTTGCCCGAAAGCTCACTTTCAAATGCGGAAAGAACGGCATCAAACTTGGGCTTGAGGATTTCGGCGTGCTTAATCATATGTGCTTCAACGCCTGCTTTGTCCTTGAGGAATGCAGCGTGACGGAGCATATTGATTTTATCGTAACCGATTGTCTGAACGGTCATTCTGCCCTTGATGGCTTTGATGTTTGCATCTGAAGCGGCAAGAGCTGAAACACCTGCGCCGGGGAAGGTGATTTTTGAAGTTGAAGTAACCTCGATGAACATATCCTCGCTGCCGTATTCCTTTGCAGCTTCAAAGATGTTGAGAAGCTTGTCGTGAGTGCTTTCAACGTGATGAACGCAGTATGCGTTATCCCAGATAACTCTGAAATCCTTTGCAGCAGGATTGAGAGCGGCAAAGCGGCGGACTGTTTCGTCTGAATATGTGATACCCGAGGGGTTTGAGTACATAGGTACGCAGATTACGCCCTTGACTTTTTCGTCTTTTACAAGCTCGTCAATCATATCCATATCGGGACCGTTTTCGCTTGAAGGAATGTTTATCATTTCGATACCGAACTGCTCGAGAATTGCAAAATGTCTGTCATAGCCGGGTACGGGGCAAAGGAATTTGATATCCTTCTGTGCTGCCCAGGGTTCTGCGCCTGCACCGAAAATCATACACTGCGCAATATAGTCATACATAATTGTAAGGCTTGCGTTTCCGAATACGATAACGTTATCGGCGGGCACGTCAAAAATTTCGGCAAAAAGCTTTTTACATTCGGGAATACCGTCAAGAATTCCGTAGTTGCGTACGTCAAAGCCGTTTGAAGCCTTGAAATTGCCGAGAATAGCAGGGTCGAGCATATCGTTTGAAAGCTCGAGCTGGTCTGCACCGGGCTTGCCTCTTGACATATCAAGCTTAAGCTCAAGAGCCTTATATTCATTATATTTATTCGTGAGGACAGCAAGTCTTTCTTGAAGCTGCTCACGGGACAAGTTCTGAATTTCCATATTTATAATCCTCCGAATCCGATTATTTAACCTCGTATATTCTATATTATGCGAAAGGATTTTGCAAGTGTTATTTTAAAATCTTGCAAAATTTTGTCGTTTTGCACTACGGATAGGGCGGTTTTCTGCATTTTAGTGATGTAATTATATGCAAAAAACGAGGCCGCCTTTCGACGACCTCGTTGATCTTTTATGCTCAGATGAGTGAATTGTAAAGTGCGGTGATTTCTTCAACGCTTGTGTCTCTGGGGTTGCCGGGTCTGCAAGCATCGTCGAATGCAGACTGTGCAAGGAAGGGAACGTCTTCTGCCTTAACGATTTCCTTGAGGTCAGCGGGGATGCCGACATCGATTGAAAGCTGCTTGACTGCTTCGATAGCTGCCTTGCGTGCATCTTCAATGCTCATAGCGTCTGTACCTTCAACACCCATAGCCTTTGCGATGTCTCTGTATTTGTCACCTGTTGCGGGTGCGTTGTATTCCATAACTGTGGGAAGAATGATTGCGTTTGCAACGCCGTGAGGTGTGTCATAAAGAGCACCGAGAGGATGAGCCATTGAGTGAACGATGCCGAGACCTACGTTTGAGAAGCCCATGCCTGCAACGTACTGACCGAGAGCCATACCCTCTCTGCCTTCGTCGGTGTTTGCAACAGCGCCTCTGAGGCTCTTTGCGATGATTTCGATTGCCTTGATGTGGAACATATCGCTGAGTTCCCAGGCAGCCTTGGTGATGTAGCCTTCGATAGCGTGGGTAAGAGCGTCCATACCTGTAGCGGCGGTAAGTCCCTTGGGCATAGTGCTCATCATATCGGGGTCAACGACTGCGACAACGGGAATGTCGTGAACGTCAACGCATACGAACTTTCTCTGCTTCTCAACGTCGGTAATAACGTAG
>JAZNFD010000306.1:0-5140 GCA_045588975.1 Acutalibacteraceae bacterium
ATTTCTTTGTTTTTGAAAAAGCAGAGAATTTTTCGGATTTTGTCCGTCGCTTGGGAATTCTTAAGTTTCTGAATCATCTTCCCGAAAAATCTCATGACAGTATTCTCGGCGGTTGGGAAAGCAAAGGTTGACAAAACAAAAGAGTACCTATAAATCAAGTTCCGTACTGCATTGAAGAATTTATTGATACTCTTGCAAGAAATTATTTCGATAATAAAGAAATAAGCAAAATCATTGCTGCAGGAAAATCGGGAAAACCCGCTTCAAAATTCATTGCGGAAAATTATGTGCAGTGGTTTCGCGATTTGGCGGATAATTGCAGATATCTTGATAATAAACAAAATCTCATTTCCGAAGCAATGGAAATTTACAGAACACAGTATTTCGCAGAAAACTATCCGTTGCAAGTATTTAAGTGTAAAATAAATGAGATGAAAAAGTCATAAAAACAGCCTGCAACGGTTTTGTTGCAGGCTAAATTCATTTCTTATAGGGTACTCTTGCGGACGGCACAAGCTTTGATGCTGGGTCGGTGTGGGTTGCCTGGTCGTCAAAGAATATGTTGGCATTGAATGCTTTGAGAACGTCGCTTTTTCTGACTCCGCCAAGAAAGAACACTTCATCAATGCGAACATCCCACGCACGCAGAGTACGGATAACTCTTTCGTGGGCAGGAGCGTTTCGTGCGGTAACGAGTGCGGTACGGATTGGTGATTCGTCTTTGGGAAATTGCTTTTGAATAAGTGAAAGTGTTTTGAGAAGTTTTGCAAAAGGTCCTTCGGGCAGAGGATTCTGTGCATTTTCCTGTTCGTGACGGGCAAAGGCTTCAAGTCCTTCCGCCTGAAAAATTCTTTCGGATTCATCGGAGAAAATAACCGCATCGCCGTCGAAAGCAATTCGGATTTGGGGTATCTCATCATCGGGATTTATCGGCAGATTTGAGTTGTCACAGATGATGCCCGATGCGATGTTTGCGTTGATTGCTTCCTGCACGTCGTTTTCATTTGCCGAAAGAAATAAATCTGTTTTGAACGCACCGAGATAGGGCGAAATCGATGCACCGCCTACCAGAGCCGCACGGCTGATATCCAAACCGTAATGTTCAATCGAATTAAAGATACGCAGACTTGTGTCCGAACTGTTTTTGGACATAATGATAATCTCGGTCAGGTATCTGCCGTCGGCATTGAGTTTCTGCAATGCCTTGACAAGCGGAAATGCCGTGCCGGGTCTGAGAATATCGTTTTCATGCTCGGTCTGATATTTTGAATATGCCTCCAGACCCTGCTCCTCAAATATTCTGTTTTCTTCTTCAAGGTCAAACAGTGCTCTCGACGAAACACCGATAACCAGCTTATCTTCCAATGTTACTGCCATAATAAATACCCCTTGTGTGATATGTTTCTATAATATTATTTTTCTGCGGATTTGTAAATACCGAAAGCAGAGTTCACGTCTTCTATTGAAAGATTATCATAGGATAAAAATTTGATTTTGTGTTTGTTCGCATACATCTCAGCAAACGAACCGCTTTTGCCTGCAATAATCATATTCGGGTTGGCATCATAAAAAGCTGATTTTGAAATGCTGATAACCGACGGCGGAATAAATATCATTTCAAGCTTTTTACACTTTTCAAAAGTATAGGGCATAATCGCTTCTACCGACGGAGGAATCGCAATAAAGCGAATCGGAGTAAGAGAGAAGGCATCCGATGCGATTTCACGGACATTTTTCGGGAGAATTATATATTCGAGGTTTTTGCATCCGCTGAAAGCCTTTTTGCCGATAACCCTGACTTTTTCATTAAGTTCAACCTTTTCGAGGTTTTCGCAGTTCATAAAGCTTTCGGGTTGGATTTTTCCTGTGCCGAATGTTATGCTTTTAATATTTCTGTTGCCGCAAAAAACACTTTTCTCAAAAGCAATTCCGTCAAAGGTCACTTTTTCTGCAGTCGTTCTGTGAGTGTTGACAAGATATTCCGATTCGGGAACAAGTCTTTCGCAGGGATAATAAAAACCGATATCTTGTCTTACGATTGACGGAATGAATGCAAAATCTCCCGTTATTTCGGGAAACCTCTCGCCTTTGCGGTAAACATTCAGGCTGTGAATAAGTTTCACTTTCTTGCCGCAAAAGCGGGTCGGAATATTAACTTCTTTCTGTTCGCCGATAATGCCTACAACAGCGATTTCGGGATGTTCCGTTCTGATTTCGTTTCCTCTTAAAGCTTTGAATTCGGAACAGTTATAAAGCAGTTTGCCGTCTGTTATGAGAACACGGTTTAGCGGACACAGCATTTTTTACACCTCAATTCTTGCAATTTTGCCCCATGGGGGTTCAACATTATTATTGTTCAGAAGCCACAAAACGGGTATTCCGTTTGCTTTTTCTTCATCTGGAAACGGCGCGTAACCATCGGTCAGGATTATTATGCTCGCAGGCGGTTCGTCGGTCATATGCTCGGCAACATATCTGAATATAACCTCAAAATCCGTACCTCCGCCGCCTTTCGGTTTAATAACCATAAATTCGTCCTCATCCGAAAACAGAGTCGGCGGTATTACTGCAGCATCGAAAAATCCGAGAAAACCTTCAAGCTTACCGTTGAACTGGTCGATTGCGCCTTTGACTTCGGAATAAGCGGCGGTTATCATATCGTCGGACATCGAACCCGACGTATCAATCATAAAGAGGATGTTTTTAACGGTTTCGTCTTTTTCGTTGAAATCGGGCAGAAAGAAATCGGAATCACCGAATCTTCTGTCGGGCGGACTGAACGAATAATCACAGATTTCTTCCTGCACAAACTCGTTGAGGATTGAACGCCAATCTGTCTGCGGCTTTCTGAGTTCTTCAATCAATCTTTTTGCAAAGGCAGGTATCAGACCTCTTTGATCTGACGGATCACGGATACTGACAGCCTCTGCCGCATCAATAATCCTCTTTTGCCATTCTTCTTTCAAAGTGTTATCGTCTGCGGTGTTTTTCCATTTTTCGTGGTCATCAAAAACACCGTTGCCGTTACTGTCGGAATCGTCGGAACCGCCGTCCCCGCCATTCTTGCCGCCGGAACCGCCTCCGTTACCTTTCACTTTGCTTCCCGGCATTTTATTTTTTGATTTTTTACCATTCATCGCAGGCAGCATTGCATAAACCTCTTCGGCAGTGAATTTTGCGCCCTCTTTGCCGTCGGGTGTTTCGTGCATAAGCTCTCCGTATTTGCCGAGATGAATGTTTTTTCTGTTACCGCCCATTGATTCGAGAATGATAGAGTTGACAACTATATCGCAGGCAATGTTGAATCTTTCAGGCTCAAAATCACCGTAGCGTGAGCAATGCTGCAAAGCAATGTGAAGAATTTCGTGCATCATAACAATATCAATCTGCGAATCAGTAAGATTTTCGAGAAAATCGGGGCCGAAATATATCCTCACACCGTCTGTTGCGGCGGTTTCGCATTCTTCGTCGATAGTCAGCACCATATGCATCAGAAGAAGTCCGTAAAAACCGTTTGTGCAAAGAAGACGCAGCCTTGACTTCATTAGTCTCATTGAATATTCACGGATTTTCTGTTCAGACAGTTCCATTGAGCAGCCTTCCTTTCGTCTGCAGCCACCTTGCAAATTCGGGAATCTGCATAAGCTTTGATTTGTAGCCGTCTTCAATATACATATAATCTTTGAGAAGAACGGCGGAGAAATCCGCAGGTAACTTTTCGGCGTATACAATTGAATTTGCGATTCTCTGCATTTCGTCTTTGTGGCTTTGGGCATAGACTGCCATTGCCGAAACAAGGGCATAAAGAGCATCGGTTGAATTCGGAACAATCGGCATTTTACCGTCAAAAACATCTTCGATTGAGGGCAGAGAATTCCATACCTTGCACCAGGTTCTGAATTCGATTGCCGTGCCCGTGCCGACAAGACCTGCAACCATCGGGTACATAATCTCAACATTATCATCAACGGAATTCAGCAGATTGCTGACCATTTCCCACGAACGGGGCGTCGGGAATGCGAGGTCATCCTTGCCGCCGTCAAAGCCCATAAGCATATTCTGTTTGAACGAAAGAAAACCGATAACCTTGGGATTGATTGCGTTTCTGATTGCCCATTGTTTCCACGAATTGAAGTTGCCCTCAACCTCAATGTGGCAAAGGCGGTTTGCGAGTGCCTTCGGCATTTTGAACGCAACGGATTTATCCGTCACTCTGTTACCTGCGGCTATAACAATGCAGTTATCGGGGAGTTTATGTTCACCGACAACACGGTCAAGCGTTATCTGATAAGCCGCAGCCTGAACGGATTGAGGTGCGGCAGAAATTTCATCAAGGAAAAGGATGTTAACGGTTGAATCATCCGCATCCATCTGGAAAATCTGCGGTCTGAGCCATATTGCAAGGGTTTTGTCTGCGTTTGCGGTGGGAATGCCTCGCAAATCAATGGGATTGAAAAAGAGCAGACGTACGTCGGTTACAACGGATTTTTTGCCCGTTTTTGATTCAATATCCTTTGCAAGCTGACGGACAAGCTGCGATTTACCGACACCCGGAGGTCCCCACAGCATAACCGACGGCAGAGTTTTTATCGGCAGGCCTGCATTGATAACGCCACAATATGATTTTGAAAGAATATCTATCGTTTTCTGCACCGTTAAGCTCGGCACGCTTGACATTTTCACTTCGTTCATTCTTTGACCCCCAGTTTTTTATCGATATTTTTGAGCTGTTTTTTCAGTTCTTCAATTTTATCGGTATAGCTTTCATCCTTTGCAAGCTCGGCTTTTATCCCGATTTCTTTTTCACGGAGCTTTTCTGCGGCATCGGCAAGCTTCCCGATATATTCCGTAAGGTCCTCAAGGTAATTATCGATACGGATTATTGTTCCGACCTCTGCGTCACCGAGATTGACATAGTGCCTGCCCGTTCTTCTGAGAATCACAAACGGCTTTTCTTTGAGCATATTTGCAGGGAGGATAACCTTGAAGCCCTGATATTCGAGAAGCTCTTTTTCAGCAGGAATCATATTGTTTTTCTGAACGGCATCAAAGATGCTTTTTCGGATTGTCTGCCTTTGTACCTTATCGTATTCACGCTTGTTTGCCTGATAAAAATCTCTGTCCGCAACGCATTCATCGG
>JAZNFD010000307.1:0-2224 GCA_045588975.1 Acutalibacteraceae bacterium
ACCCATACGGGAGAGTTTGTTGCTGCTGCAAGGTATTTCTGACCTACAACGGGTGTCTTAAACAATCCGCCGTGCCCCATAAGACGGTCGATTTCAACGTTTTCTTTTTCAAGAATAACCATACCTGCTGCAAGTGAGGCAAGAGTTGAATAAAGGTTAGCTTTAAGGAAGTTAGCAAGGCTGAATTTCGCTTCAAGGTCTCTTACAACGAGCGGACGACCGTCGATGAAGCCTGTAATTGGTTCACCTGAAAGGTAGTTGTAAACTGTTACACCGCCACAGTCAAGATCACCTTCAAGACTCTTCTGATACAGTTTAGTGAACAGCTCACCCATATCGACCTCGTGACCCATAAGGTTGAGTGTTTCTTTAAAGATGTTTACCCACGCGTTCATATCTGATGTACAGTTATTACAGTGCACCATTGCTACGGGTTTGCCTGACGGTGTTGTAACCATATCGATTTCAGTGTAAACCTTTGAAAGCATTTTTTCAAGAACAACCATTGAGAAGATAGATGTACCTGCAGAGACGTTACCTGTACGTGCTGCAACTGCATTTGTAGCAACCATACCTGTACCTGCATCACCCTCGGGAGGACACATCGGAATGCCTGCTTCAAGGTCTCCATCCTCATCAAGAAGCTTTGCACCTTCTTCGGTGAGTGTACCTGCAAATGCGCCTGCAGGCAAAACTTCAGGAAGAATTTCTTTGATATCCCACGGCTGGTCTTTTGAAAGCTCGCGGAATTTTTCAATCATTTTCTGATTATAGTCAATGATGTCTGAATCAATGGGGAACATACCCGAAGCTTCGCCGACACCCATAACGTGATTACCCGTAAGCTTGTAATGCACGTAACCTGCAAGTGTTGTTATCATAGTGATATCCGAAATATGCTCTTCGCCGTTAAGCATTGCCTGGCGAAGGTGAGAGATACTCCAACGCTGGGGAACATTGAAGCCGAACAAAGCTGTAAGTTCATCAGCGGCTTGGGCGGTAGTGGTATTTCTCCAGGTTCTGAATTCAGCAAGTTGATTACCGTCTTTATCAAAAGGCAGATAACCGTGCATCATACCTGAAATACCTAGTGAATCGACTTTTGTAAGTGTTATGCCGTACTGTTTTTTTACATTTTCTTTTAAATCACTGTAACAGCTCTTGAGCCCTGTCCAGACGTCATCCATTGAATAAGTCCAATAACCGTTTTTGAACTGATTTTCCCAGGTGTAACTGCCTGATGCAAGGGGCTTGAAGTCCTCACCAAGAAGGACAGCCTTGATTCTTGTTGAGCCAAGCTCGATTCCTAAATATGTTTTATTGAATTTTTCTGACACAATATCACCACTTTTAAATAAGATAGAAAAATTATAACACACATCATTATTTTTTTCTACAACTTTATTATATTTGATTTGTTTAAATTTGCATTTTATTGAAATTTTCTTTTAAAAATGATATATTGATTACAAAAGGAGAGTGACAAAATGAAGAATAATGAGATAAATATCAGAGATCCTTTTGTTCTCAATGAAAATGGCGTTTATTATATGTGCGGTACTCGCGCAAAGGATTTTGGTTGTAAGGTTGGTGGTTTTGATGTTTATGTTTCTGATGATTTAGAAAATTGGAGCGAGCCCAAACAGTGTTTTGATTCTGAAAAATATAAAATGAACAACGAGGTCAACTGGGCGCCTGAGGTTCATAAATATGAAGGCAGATATTATATGTTTGCTACGTTTACAATGAATAACGGAAACAGGGGTACATACATATTGGTTTCCGATTCTCCTGAAGGTCCGTTTATTCCACATAGTAATGGTGCGGTTACTCCCGCAGATTGGATGAGCCTTGACGGCACATTGTACGTAAGCAAAAATAACAAACCTTATATTGTTTTTTGTCACGAGCACGTTCAGATTACGGACGGCACTATCTGCTACGCTGAACTCAGTGAAGATTTGAAAACTGTTATAGGCGAAGTAATTACAATTTTTTCTGCATCTTCGTTGCAATATGTCAATGCAACCGGTAGCAGAAATAGCTTTGTTACAGACGGTCCTTTTTTATATCGAACAAAAGATGATGAATTGATTATGATATGGTCAACGTTTATTGAGCATAAATATGCTGAATGTATGGTTAGATTCAAAAACGGTGAACTTTCCACTTATTTTGAACATTTGGAACCTCTTATAAAAGATGACGGCGGACACGGTATGAT
>JAZNFD010000308.1:0-4154 GCA_045588975.1 Acutalibacteraceae bacterium
AACAGATTTTTCAATACTGTCAATTTTCTCCTTATCAACGGGAATAATTTTATATTCGTTTGATTCGTTATCAACCATCGTTATCGGCAGATCCGGCACCAGCTCATGGATTCTTGCGATGAAACCGCTGCTCCCCTCTGCAGGAAAACCTGTAACAAGAGTTGAAGCATTGTGTTTCTTTGCCGCAACCGCAACAACAAGCGCAGGGCTGTCGTTGAAAAATATGTTCATACTTGCACTATAATTCTTTGCGCATTCAAAAAGCGTTTCAAGTACACCGTTTTCGTTGGCGTTAAGCCCGTTGCTCTGTCTGAAAATGCTGATTACTTCAAGCGGCAGATTCTCATCTTTTGCTATTCTCGCACCTGCTTCAATAAGCCTTGAGCAGGATTGCTGAGGAGTCACACATACCATAACACACGGTTGCTTGGTTTTCATTTAACTCATTCCTTTCGTTCGGTTATATATCATAAACAAAAGCTACATTGTCTTGACTGCAACAAAATTATAACATCCATATGTTGACAAGTTGCGAAAAATAAATGTCCGTTCTGTAAATTCGGAGGTTGCTATGGAAAACACAAAATTTTATCTTGGCGTTGACGGCGGCGGAAGCAAAACAACCGCTGTTGTATTTAATGATAAAGGCGAATTCATCTGCAAAGCCTGCGGAGAAAGCATAAATTATTATTCGGTAGGAATAGAAAATGCCAGAAAGTCAATGGCTGATATCATCGAATCCATGCCGCAAAAAAGCTTTGACTGCGCCGTTATCGGTATGTCTGCGCTGAACGAAAGAGCCTCAGATGAAGAAACCGAAAGATTCTGCGGCGGAATCATCGACAGCAAAAAAATAATAATGGACTCCGATTTATTCGTTGCACTTGAAGCTATGGATGAAAGCGGTGAATGCGCCGTTGTTATCAGCGGCACGGGGTCAATGGCTCTTCACAGAAACGCAGACGGAGAAATCCGTCACGCAGGCGGCTGGGGCTACATTCTCGGCGATGAGGGAAGCGGATATTCAATAGGTCTTTCGGGAATAAAAGCCGCAATCAGATCCTTTGAAAACTGCGGCGAAAAATCCGCGCTTATCGACGAATGCCTTCGCTATTTCTCAACAGACAATATATATGACCTGATAGATTTGTACTATGACAAAAAAGTCAGCAGAAAAGTCACCGCCGCTTTCGCAAAAAACGTTATTGCCCTTGCGGAAAACGGAGACAAAACAGCTGAGAAAATAATCAGAAACGAAGCAAAGCTGCTTTCGGAAACAGTCGTTTCTTTACTTGTGAATTCAGATAAAAACATCCCCATCGGTCTTTGGGGCGGAATTTTTCAACACAATAAATATTTCAGCAATATTTTCATTAACCATCTCAGCGAATACAATTTCAACAATGTAAAGCTGATTAACTTTACGCCTGAAGTTGGTGCAATCTTTGCCTGCATCAAATCCGAACAAGCGGAAATCCTTGATAGCATTAAAGAAAATATCTCATCAACATACAAGCAAATATAAGTGTAAAGTGATTTATCTTTACACAAATAAAACACCGAGGATCATTAATGAAACACAAAAACATTGCCGTAACTGCGATTACGGCGGCAATTCTTTGCATATTCTCGCCTGTTTCTCTGCCCGTCGGGGCCATTCCGATTTCATTGGCAACATTTGCCGTGTGTCTGATTTCAGCTTTTATTCCATATAAGCAAAGCATCGTTGCTGTTATTATTTATATTCTGCTTGGTGCGGCAGGGCTACCCGTTTTTTCGGGATTTACAGGCGGATTCCAACAAATTGCAGGTGTTACCGGCGGATTCATAATCGGCTACATCCCCTGCTCAATAATTGTATCGTTTCTTATCGGAAGATTTCCTGATAAAAAATATGTTTATCCGCTTTCAATGGCAGGCGGTATTGCAGTATGCTATATTTCAGGCACGCTCTGGTATTCTTTACAAACCAATACAGATATCGTTGCATCAATTGCAGTTTGTGTCATCCCGTTTATTGCAGGTGATATAATCAAAATCTGTGCCGCATCGGCAATGGGAATAATATTAAGAAAAAGATTAAAAAAATATATTTAGTTTCAGGGGTGAATTTATGGAAATCATCAGAAAAGAATATTGGGTTTCTTCAAAATCGGGTATTGCCGAAGTTTATGCAAGATGCTGGATGCCGTCCGAAGGCGTGAAAGCAATCTTTCAGATTGCACACGGTATGGCTGAGCACGGCGAAAGATATGAAGATTTTGCCGCATATCTGTGCACAAAAGGCTTTGCTGTTATCGTAAACGACCACGTCGGTCACGGTAAATCCGTCAAAAGCGACGATGACCTCGGCTACTTCGGAGAAAACGGCGGTTGGGATTCGTTTGTTGAAGACGAAAGAAGTCTTACGGAGCTTATCTCATCGGAGCATCCCGGTCTGCCGATAATATTCTTCGGTCACAGCATGGGTTCTTTCATTGCAAGAGAATATGCCCGCCGCTACGGTAAAGATGAGCGAATCAATGCCGTTATCTTCTGCGGCACAAGCGGCAAGAATCCTGCTTCCGCAATTGCTGTAAAGCTTGCTGACGGAATCGCAAAAATAAAAGGAAGCCGCCACAGAAGCAAATTTATTGATAAAATTGCATTCGGAACCTATAACAGTAAAATCCCGGATTCAAAAACTTCATTTGACTGGCTGACAACAGACTGCGGAATTGTTGACAAATACATAGAGGACAAATATTGCGGATATCTTTTCACCGCAACGGGTTACAGAGACCTCTTTACAATTCTCGACCGAGTGTCTAAAAAAGACTGGTACAATGATATCTGCAGCAAACTCCCCATTCTTCTCGTAGCAGGTGAAGAAGATCCTGTCGGTCTTTACGGAAAAGGCGTAAAACAAGTATACAACGACCTTAAAGCCGCAGGAAAAGAAGACATTACAATCAAACTCTATCCCGGAATGCGTCACGAAATCCTCAATGAAGCCGACAGAAAGCAGGTGTATGAGGACATAGCCACTTGGGCAATCTCAAAACTGAAATAACCAAAAAACGGACCGCTTCGCTTGAAGCAGTCCGTTTGATTTTTATTATCCGACTATAATAAATCCGTTACTGAAACCAACAGTTGCGCTCGGCGATGACGAGGCGCGGGTTGTTGTTGCGGTGGGAGTGGTTGTTGCTGCAGAGGTTGTCGATGTTGCCGCACTGCTTGTGGTTGCGGTCGGAACCGTTGTTATTTCGGTTGTCGGTGCCGAAGTAGTTGCAGTTGCGGTTGTTGTTTCTTTCTCTGTTGTTGTTGTTTTTGCTCTTGTGGTTGTTACTCTGTTGGCAGTTGTTGATTTTCTTGTGGTTGTGGTTCTCTTTCTGGTTGTTGTTACACGCTTACGGGTTGTTGTTACTCGTCTGCGGGTAGTCGAGGTCTTCTCTTCTGTAGTTGATTCATCTGTTGTTTCATCCTCGCTCGTGATTTCAACAAAAGACCATGTTGTGATGGGTCTGGTTGTGTAAACCGGAGGTGAATAAACAGGATATGTTGCAATGGGATAAGCATATGTTGTTGATGACAAGGATTCATCGTCGGGTTCTTTGTTTCCGAACAGCGCCTTGAATGTAAGAGCTCCTGCGAGAATAAGAATCACGGCGGCAATAATCGCACCAGCAATTTTCATTATTTTCGCTTTGTCAACCGGCTTTGAATATGCTCTTGCATCTGCATTTGCATAAGGAGAAACAACATACTCTTCTTCGTCGGGCTGCACATTCGAGCCGAAAGAATTACGGTATTCCTCTTCGTAATCGGCATCTTTATCGCCAACCATTTTAGTTGCAATGGGAACGAAAATAGCTGTTTCTTCAACACTCATAAATGCAGCCATAACGGTAATATTGTCTTTACCGCCGACTTCAAGCGCTTTGCGCACAAGCTTGCTTGCAACGCTCTGAGCGTTTTCGCCGGTCGAAAGAACAGCCGTTATTTCATCATCGCTGAGCATATCGGTAAGACCGTCACTGCAAAGAAGAATAATATCTCCGTCATCAACATCGTCAATAACACTGATGTTGGGCGAAATTCCGCCTTCTTCGGGGAACACACCGAGATGACGGGTCAGTCGCTTGGCATCGGGAATACGGCCGATGTTATCA
>JAZNFD010000309.1:0-21029 GCA_045588975.1 Acutalibacteraceae bacterium
CGGATATTGCCCCGTTGCCTTGCTTGAAAGCAACGGATATTTCATCGACATCGGCATCCCCGAAAACTACAGAAAAGCCGAAGCCGAAAAAGATTTTCTCGTTTCAAAAAGAATACGCAAAGCCGTCTTTCTTGACAGAGACGGAACTGTAAATCACGACCCCGGTCATCTTTACCGCACGGAAGATTTTGAATTTCTGCCCGAGGCGGACAAAGCAATCGCAAACCTGAAGAAAAAGGGGTATCTCGCAATCATCATCACCAATCAGGCGGGAATCGCAAAGAATCTTTACGCCGAAAATGACGTTGAACATCTTCACGGGTATATCGATTCTCTGCTTCGGGAAAAGCATTCGGTTGTCGCGGACGGCTATTACTACTGCCCTCACCACCCCGAAGCGATGCTTGAAGAATATAAGTCAGACTGCGGATGCAGAAAGCCTCAGCCGGGTTTAATACTGAAAACTGTTTCCGATTTTTCAAAAACCGGAATTGAAATTGATTTAAAAAATTCGCTCACCGTCGGCAACCGCCGTTCGGATTTGCTCGCAGGCATAAATGCGGGTACGGGCAAAAACATACTTATCGGCTCGGACGAGCCCGATGCCGCCGACATCGCTTCGGCGCACTATCAAAGCCTTTTTGATTTGGAGCAGGTGTTATAATTTTGAAGAACATTTATTTCATTCAGGTCGGTTTTGCGTTCGACAAATCCGTTTATCTTCCTTACGCAACGGGCACAATCGTTGCATACTGCAAAAGTCTGCCTGATATCGCAACCGAATACGACTTCAAGGAGATTGTATTCCGCCGTGACGATATTGAAAAAATCGTAAGCGGAATAGAATCGCCTTATCTTGTTGCGTTTTCAACCTATGTATGGAACGTTGAATTCAACAAAGCTCTCGCAAAAGCCGTCAAGGAGAAATATCCCGAATGCATCATCGTTTTCGGCGGTCACAGTGTTTCCGACCGAATGGAATTCCTCAGACACAGCTATATTGATATTCTCACTCTCGGCGAAGGCGAAGAAGTGACTGCAAATCTTCTCAGAGCGCTCAGAGACGGCTCCGACCTGAGCGATTGCAACGGCATTGCTTTCAGAGACACCGACGGTTGCAACATTCTTATCGCCCCCCACTGCCCCGAATCCGTTGAAGATTATCCTTCGCCTTATCTTACGGGCGTTTTTGATTCTATCATCAAAAAAAATCCCGACACGATGTTTGACACCGTTATCGAAACCAACCGAGGATGCCCGTATAATTGTGCCTACTGCGATTGGAGCAACCACAAGAAACTCCGCCTTTTCCCGATGGAAAAAGTCAAGGGCGAAATCAAGTGGCTTTCCGAGCATAAAATCGAATATTGCTTCTGCGCCGACTCAAACTTCGGTATGTTTGAGCGTGACGAAGAAATCGCAGAATATATCGTCAGTCTGAACAAAGAAACGGGATTTCCCAAAGTTTTCAGACCCTGCTACGAAAAAAACAGCGCCGAGAGAGTTTTCAGAATCTCAAAAACCCTCAACTCCAGAGGTCTTGACAAGGGTGCAACAATGGCATATCAGACTCTTTGCGACGATGCGCTCAAAAATATAAACCGAAAAAATCTCACCATGGAGCATTTTTCGGGTCTTATGGAAAACTATACCAAAGCTAACATTCCTACATATTCCGAGCTGATTCTCGGTCTGCCCGGCGAAACGGTTGAAAGCTTCTGCCAGGGAATGTGCAAGCTTCTCAGAGCAGGTCAGCACAACTCAATCAGCGTTTATTACTGCGAGCTTCTTCCGAATGCTCCGATGTGCGACCCCGAATATATGAAAAAACATAAAATTGAGCCGATGAAGGTTCAGTTTAACCATATCCACTCCGCAACGGGCAAAAAAGACACTATCCCCGAATATTCATATCTTGTCCGTTCAACGAATACGCTTCCGAGAGATGAATGGGTTTATGCAAACCTTTTCTCAATCTGTCTGCAATGTTTCCACAGTCTCGGACTTTTCAGATACATCGCAATTTACGCATATTATGAACTCGGTATCGACTATTATGATTTTTACAAATCATTGCTTGATTTCTGCCTTAACGACAGCGGTACGGCAGGCAGACTTTTCAGAGAGATAAAGAAAAAACTTGACGGCTCGCTCGAAGGCGAGTGGAACCACAGCAACCCCGTTTTCGGCAACGTTACGTGGTTTTTCGAAGAAGGACTTTTCCTTGAATTTCTTTATGATTTTGATGAACTCAAGAAGATCATCGATGAATTCGTAAAACCGATGTTCGCAAACGAAAGAGTTTTTTCACAGCTTGTGAAATTCCAGCTGAACGCAGTAAAACTTCCGTTTGAAAGCGGAAAAGAATTTGAAACGGAATATGATTTTGTTTCGTTCTTCCGCAATGCGGGTTCACCGCTCGAAGAAAAGCCGACACTCGTTACTTTTACGGCACCTAAAAAATATGAGGACTGGCCGACCTTCGCCAAGGAAATTGTGTGGTACGGCAGACGCAAGGGCGCAACCCTCTATCACCTTAACTAAACCCTCCCGAAAGGCCCGTGATTATTTGAAAAAGAAACTCTATTTTTTTCAAGTGAATTATTCTTACGGCAAGACCGCCCACATTCCATACACTGCAGGTCAGCTTTGCGCTTATGCCTTTGCGGACAGGGATGTTGCGGAGAATTTCTGCCTTGAGGAAATCTTTTTTCTGCGCGAGCCTGTTGAAAAAGTTGTTAAAAAAATCAGCGACCCCTCTGTTGTCGCATTTTCCACTTACTTATGGAACAGCAACTTCAACAAAGAGGTTGCAAAACGCATAAAAGAAAAATATCCCGAATGCGTAATTATTTTCGGCGGCCATCACGTTGCACCCGGAGGAGGCTTGCTTGAAGAATGTCCGCAGATCGATTATCTTCTCCACGGCGAAGGCGAAGTTATCTTCCGCAGACTTCTGCGTGCTTTAATCGGTCTTGAAAAAGCTGAGGATATCCCCGGAATCTCAATGAGAACCTCAGACGGTATTATCACAAATCCCGAAATGATATCCACCGAATGCAATTTCCCTTCACCCTATCTCAACGGGTATTTTGATAAAATTCTCAAAGAAAATCCCGACAAAGAATTTATGGCACTGATTGAAACCTCAAGAGGCTGCCCCAACTCCTGCGCATATTGCGACTGGAGCTGCATGAAATCCAAAATCCGAAAATTTCCGCTTGAAAGAATCTACGGTGAAATAGAATGGATGAAAGATAACCGCATTCACGGTCTCGGCGCCGCAGACTCAAATTTCGGAATGTTCAAACGCGACGAAGAAATAACCGATAAAATCGTTGAAATAAAAGCACAGACGGGTCTGCCCGTAGGCTTTCAGACATCATATGCCAAAAACAGCACGCAGACCGTATTCAACATCGGTCTGAAGCTCGAAAAGAGCCGTCTTAACAAGGGCATCACCCTTTCTTTCCAGTCTATGGACAAAGATGTTCTCAAAAACATCGGCAGAGAAAACATCAGCGTCGAATACTATTCCGAACTTATGGAAATGTATAACAACGCAGGCGTTGCGACCTATACGGAGCTGATTCTCGGTCTGCCGGGCGAAACGGTTGAAAGCTTCGTAAACGGCATTGATAAGCTGCTCACCCTCGGTCAGCACAATTCAATTTATATCCACAACTGCGAATGGCTCCCCTGCTCGATTATGGGTATGGCGGAATATGTTGAGCGCCACAAAATCGGTCTTTCGGTAATTCCTCTCAACCAACCTCACCGAGAGCCTGAGGAAGACGACACAATTCCCGAGCAGTCAAGCGTTGTGACATCAACATATTCAATGACAAACGCCGACTGGAAAAAGATGAATCTTTTCTCTTTTGCAGTTCAGTGCTATCACCATATGGGATTGCTTCAATTCTTTGCAATCTATCTTTATCAGGAAGGTTTGTGCTCTTATAAAGATTTCTACACAGCTTTCCTCAATCACATTTTATCAAATCCCGATACCGTTGCAGGCAAGGCGTTTGAAGCAATCTCAAAACATCTCGACAAGGTGCTTGACGGCACGGGCACTCTCAGCTGCGCAGACGAAAGATTCGGCAAGGTGCTCTGGACCTTTGAAGAATACGCATATCTCTGCACGGTATACAAGCTTGACAGATTCTATGATGAAATCGCAGATTTTCTTTCGGGATTCGGCATTGAAGAAGATATTTTTGCCGAGCTTCTCGGATTCCAGAGAGAAATGCCGAAACGTCCTTTTGAAGAAAAAAAAGAAATCTGCCTGAAATATGATTTTGCCGACTATTTTCTCAATGCCCTTGACGGCAAACACATTCCGCTCAAAAAGGAAAACAACACATTATCAATCGAAGCAAGACCTTTCGATTCGTGGGCGGATTTTGCAAGAATAGTTGCGTGGTACGGCAAAAAAGACAGTAACAGCACCTACATCAAAGTTGTGAAACGGAGTAATTCATAAAATGAACACCAAGAAGGTTTATCTGGCACAGGTCAATGTTACCTATAACGATTATATTGCATACCTGCCGTATGCGGCGGGCTGCCTTGCCGCATATGCGTGGAGCGACAAGGAAATCAGCGAAAGCTTTGAGCTCGCCGATATTCTTTATATGCGACTCAGACTCGAGGAATCTTTTGAAAAGATTAAAGACCCTGCAGTAGTCGGCTTTTCCTGCTACATCTGGAATATGGAGTATAATCTCAGGCTTGCGGATATGATAAAAGAAAAATATCCCGAATGCCTCATCGTTTTCGGCGGTCACAACGTACCCGACGACACAAGCCTTCTTGAAAAATATCCGTTCATTGACGTGCTTATGCATTCCGAGGGTGAAGAACCCTTTGCTCTTATGCTTAAGGCAATCAGAAACGGCGATGATTTTTCAAAGATACCCGATATCTCTTACAGAAGCGATAACGGATTTGTTACAACAGAAAAAAAGAGGATTTACGATATAACCAATTATCCCTCACCCTATGCGGCAGGTCTTTTTGACCGTATGCTCGAGGAATACCCCAAGGTTAATTTTCACGCAACTCTCGAAACCAACAGAGGATGCCCGTATTCCTGCGCATTCTGTGACTGGTGTTTCACGAAGAAAATCAGGCTTTTCCCGATGGAGAGAATCTTCGGTGACATCGACTGGATGTCCGAGCATAAAATCACGTATTGCTACTGCGCCGATGCGAATTTCGGCATAGTCGAGCGTGACATTGAAATCGCCAACCGTGTTCTTGAAGCAAAAAACAAAAACGGCTATCCTCAGGTATTCAAACCCTGCTACGCCAAAAACAGCGATGACACCGTCTTTGAAATCGGAAAAATTCTCAACCACAGCGGTATCGACAAGGGCGTAACTCTCGCCTATCAGTCGCTCGACCCGCAGACTCTTGAAAACATCGGCAGAAAAAATCTTACTCTTGAACACTATTCCGACCTCACGGCAAAATATGCCGAAGAGAAAATCCCGACATATACAGAACTGATTCTCGGTCTGCCCGGTGAATCATACGAAACATTCTGCGAAGGTCTTTGCCGACTGCTCGAAAACGGTCAGCATAATTCAATGACGGTTTACACCTGTCAGGTCTACTGCAACGCACCGATTGCGAGCAAAGAATTCAAAGAAAAATACGGCATCCGCTGGGAGCGTCAGCCACTCCACGGCATCCACTACCCCGCAAACTTCAACGGCGTTCAGGAATACTACAACGTTGTTGTTGAAACCAACGAAATGAGCAAGGATATGTGGGTCAAGGCAAATATGTTCTCGGTATGTCTCCAGAGCTTCCATCATCTCGGTCTGCTCAGATGCTTTGCAATCTACGCAAGGCACGAACTCGGCATCAGCTATTTTGATTTTTATAACAGATTGCTCGACTATATTTTCAGCGACAGCTCGAAATATATCTATAAGCTTTTCGAAGAAATCCGCTGGAAAACCGAACACACCGAAGTTTCCGACTGGTGCTATCAGAAAGACATTTTCAGCAAAGTCGGCTGGTATTTTGAAGAAGGAATTTTCCTTGACCTCATTTATAACCGCGACTCTCTCTGGCAGGATATCGACGGATTCATAAACTCACTCGGCATCGGCGAAGAGATCTGCAAAGAGCTTCTTGCTTATCAGAAAAATATTCTCCGACTGCCAAATACCGAAACTCTCACCGTCGACTCCGACTACGATTTTTATTCGTATTTTGAAAATATTTATGACGACAGATACTCTCCTCTCGAAAAGAAAAAAACACGTCTTGACATAACTCTTGAAAAGAAGATTGATTCGTGGGCTGACTACGCCCGCGAGATAATCTGGTTCGGCAAACGCAGAAGCGCAACTCTCTGCACCAACTCAAGAGAAAAAGTAGAGGTCAGCTATCTCTGATTAGGATTGATAAAATGAAAGCATTGCTACTCTTCCCGCCCCAATGGACACCCAACGCTCCTTATCTCGCCTTACCGCTCCTTTCCGCACAGCTGAAAAAACACGGCTACGAAACCGAGATAAAGGATCTGAACATTGAATTTTTTAACCGTATTCTCACAAAAGAAAACCTGACACGCAGACTCGGCGAAGCCAAAGAGCTTTTCCGCACTCTGGGTGATATTGTTGCACGCGATTATCCCGATGCGGTTAAGAATTTTGATTCATATTCGGTCAAAGAGCAGACAATGCTGATGAAATATAAGCGCATTGCCGACATTCTCGGCGGAGAATATATCCCCGAGGAAACCATCGAAAAATGCGAAAATGCCGTACGCATCTCAAAAAGCAAGGACGATTTCTATAACCCCGAAATCCTCTTCGGCGCAAAAAAAGTTATTCAGGAGGCTCTCAAAATCGCTTCTCTCCCCTTTGCACCGAATGAAATGATATATGACAACTATTTCGCAAATCCCCTTCTGAAATATGACTGGGTGAATATCGATGCTCAATGCAAAGACCGGTCACTCAATATGTTCATTGAATTTTTCGAAGAAAAAGCAAGTGAAATAAAAGAAAAACAGAGCGAATTCGATATTATCTGCATTTCCGTGCCCGATCTGAGTCAGCTCATTCCCGCTTTCACTCTCGCAAGAATACTCAAATCAAAAACGGATATCCCCGTTGCAATCGGCGGTAATTACATCACACAAAACAAAGCGGATTTTATGAATCACCCCGAAATTTTCGGCGAATACTGCGATTATCTTTCCGTCGGCGACGGTGAGCTTTCGATAATCCATCTTGCCGAGTTCATCGAGGGAAAAAGGGAAAAAGAAGATGTCTCAAATCTGGTTTATCTCTGTGATGGCAAAGCTGTTTGCAATCCGCCCGCCCGCGAGCTTGATTTCAGAGAGGTTGCGTATGCAGATTTTGATTCCTATGATTTTTCACGCTACTTTTCACCCGAAACCGTGCTTCCCATTCAGCTTTCAAAAGGCTGTTACTGGGGCAAATGCACATTCTGCGACTATTATTACGGTCAGCAGTGCTACGACACAAAGAAAATCCCTGATGTTATCGATGAGATAAAATATTTTATAAACAAATACGGCGTATACCACTTCATTTTCATCGATGAAGCAATACCGCCGAAATACTATAACGAGCTTGCAAACGCAATAATCGAAAACAATCTCGAAATATATTTCTATTCTTTCGTGCGACTCGAAAAAGGCTTCACCAAAGAGATTTTCCGCAATCTTTACCGTGCGGGAATGAGAGTCGGTCTGTGGGGATATGAAGCAAAATCCGAAAGAGTTATGAAAATGATGAACAAAGGCATCGACCTTTCGGAAAGAATAAGAATTCTCGCCGATGCAAGAGAGGCGGGAATCTGGAATAACATCCTTTTCATTATGGGTTATCCCACCGAAACCCGAGAGGAAATCGACGAAACAATCGCCGTTATGTATGAACACCGCGATATCGTCAACAGTTGCACGCCCTCCAACTTCTCGCTCAAAAAGAATGCAATTCTCATGAACTTCATCGGCAAAAACGGACTTCTCGGCTTTGAAACAAACGGCGAATTCTACACCGTGCTCAAAGACGAAATCGACGGCGTGCCGCAGTCCGAAAGACGCACGATAAGACGAGATTTCCACACAAATTATATCGAAACCTATCAGCATTGCCTCTGGCCTGTAAACTATTCGGACTTTGACCATCTTTTGCTTTATCTGTCAAAGTATACCTGCGACTATGTTACAGGTTACCGTTCGGAAGGCAACATCTGTCTTCAATTCAGATAAAAAGACTTACACTCGGGAGCAATCAAATGAAAAACATCTATATGGTTCAGGCATCCAACGTATATTCGGGCAACTCCTTCAAAGCTGCATACCTTCCGTATGCGGTCGGACTTCTTGTTGCCTATGCATTCACGGATGAAACCATTAAAGAAGAATACAGCTTCAAGCGCTTCGTTTTCACCCGTGAAAACACCGATGAAGCCGTTGAAAGTATGGATAATCCCGCATTTGTGGGATTTTCGAATTACATCTGGAACACTCAGTATAACCTTGCTCTTGCCAAGAAAATCAAAGCAAAATTCCCCGAATGCGTGATTCTTTTCGGCGGCCACAATGTTCCGCCCGACAATTCATTTCTCGAGAAATATCCGTTCATCGATTTTCTCATTCACGCTGAGGGTGAAGAGGCATTCCGTTCACTTCTGCTTGAGCTTCTCAAAGATAAACCCGATTTTTCTTCAATCAAAAATCTTTCATTCAGAAACGCAGACGGAAGTTTCACCAAAACACCCGTTGAAATTCTTGATAAGACAGACTATCCCTCACCTTATCTTACAGGTCTTTTCGACAGCATATTTGATGAAAATCCCGATATGCAGCTTGATGCGATTCTTGAAACATCAAGAGGCTGCCCCAACTCCTGCACATATTGCGACTGGGGCTGCAACGGCTCAAAAATCAGGCTTTTCCCGATTGAAAGAGTCTATGCCGAAATCGACTGGCTTGCCGCCCACAAGGTTAAATTTATCTGGGGTGCAGACTCGAATTTCGGTCAGTTCAAGAGAGATATAGACATAGTCGATTATCTCATTGAAGTAAAAGAGAAAACGGGTTACCCCGAAAGACTCCGCATAAACTATGCAAAACATAATCCGCAGGTTGTTTTTGAAATCAGCCGCAAACTTGATAAATACGGACTGAGCAAGGAGGGCGCAACAATCTCGTTCCAGAGCCTTGATCCGACCGTGCTCGAAAATATCGGCAGAAAAAACATCAGCATGGATAAATTCAGTCAGCTCCTCTCTATGTATAAAAAAGAGGGAGTTATCACCTATTCCGAGCTTCTTGCAGGTCTGCCCGGCGAAACATACGAAAGCTTCTGCAAAGGAATCGGCACTCTGCTTGCCGCAGGTCAGCACAGACTGATAACTGTCTACAACTGCGAAATACTTCCGAATTCTCCTATGGCAGAGCCTGAATATATGAAAAAGCACGGCATAAGAACCGTTGAAATCGATGCTCTCACGGCGCACAGCGAATTCGACGAAGAAATCCGTGAAAAGACTCATTACATCATCGGCACAAACACTCTGCCGACCGAGGATTGGATTGCCTGCAACATCTTCACCTGCTTTGAAGAATCCTATCATCACTGCGGAATTCTCAAATTCATCGCAATTTATCTTTACTATGAACTCGGCGTTCCATATGAAGATTTTTATAACGCAATAATAGACCGTGCGAAGGCGGATAAAAATTCAATCGGCTATTCCGTCTGGGAAAAGCTTTACTTATTCTTCAAAGCTATTTCGGATGCAAAACCGATAAAGCTTTATTCAAACGAAATTTACGGCAACATCACGTGGGTACCCAAGAAAGTTCCCCATCTTGACACGGTTTACAGACTTGATGCTTACTATGAAGAAATCAGACCTCTGCTCATTTCATTCGGCGTAAGCGAGAGTGATGCGGATGAACTGATCGAATATCAGAGAACCGCTCTGAAACTCCCCAACCGAAATAATTTCAGCGTTAAATTCAGCAAAAACTGGCACGAATATTTTACTGCCGTTCTCGCCGATGAAAACATTCCGCTTGCCCCCAAAAGAAACCGTGTTACAGTCAACAACCGTTCAATCCCCACCAATTGGAAAGACTATGCTCTTGAAGCAATGTGGTTCGGTCAGAACGGAATCACCTTCAATCCCGAAATATCAAGCGAGGATATTTAAATGTCAGAATTCAGAAATGTTTCAATAATGGCGGGTGCTGTCACGGAGACCTATACGCTCAGGCAGACCGTTGACACCATCCTTGAAATCTGCAATCACGAAGATCTGGCAGAAATCATACTTTGTTACTCGGAGGAGAGAACAACTCCGGATTGCTACAAGGTGCTTGACGAAATCCGTGAAATTGAAACAGATGTTCCGATTGTCATTATGAAGCAGACCAGACCGGGTATGGCAAGCGTCAACGACACAATCGATGCCGCACGCGGGTCGCACAGCCTGTTGATTGCATCTGATATGGCTCTTGACCTGAGCATCATTCCCGAAATGATTGAAAACGCAAAAAAAGAGCCTGACGTTATCCACTCCGCATCCCGCTGGATGAAAGGATGCAAATTCTATGACTACGGCAGGCTCAAGAAACTCATCAATTTTTTTGCACAGAAATTTCTTGCAGTTCTTTATATGCGCAATCTTACGGATTTCACAATTCCCGTTCAGATTGCACCGTCAGAGCTTTATAAATCAATCCGTTTTGAGCGTACGGACTTCGCTTTCCTGCTTGAAATGGTACTCAAACCCATCCGTCTCGGATATAAATTCAAGGAATATCCAACCAACTGCTATCCGAGAAAGGACGGAAAATCCAGCAACTCAGCAAAACAAATCGCATCTTATCTCGGTGTGGCACTTCATATAAGGTTTATGCCGAAAAAGGACATTATCCTTCCGGAGGAACATAAATGAAAACACTTTTTATTCTGCCGCCGCAATGGTACCCGATGAACCCGTATCTCTCCGCGGCGCAGCTTATAGGTCAGTTCAAAAAGAACGGTATGCACGCCGTTGCAAGAGACCTCAACATTGAATTCTTCAACGATATTCTCACAAAAGAGAACGTGCTCTCCGCATCAAAGGAAGCCCGTGAATTTATGGAAGGCTTTGCGCCCGAAGTGAAAGCAAACGGCTATTGCGAAGAAAAATTCAATGAATATCCCCGCGAGCTTCAGACAAAGCTTCTGCGCTTCGTTGCCTGCTCTGAATTCTTTTCGCAACCCGAAATCAATGCGGAAGATGTTGCGGAAAGAATCGAAGATGCAGTTTCTGTTATGAAAGACAAAAAGCGTTTTTACGACCCTGAGCAGCTTTTTGAGGCAAAAGACACACTTATGGATGCTCTGAGAATCATCTCGCTCCCCTTTATGCCGAGCAGAATAATGATTGATAACTTCATCGCAAACCCCGTTTACGGCTATGACTATGAGGACATAAAACTTCAGTGCAATGATGCAGACCTCAATATGTTCGTTGATTATTTCGACCAAAAAATAAAACCCGAAGATTTTGCGGAATATTCGCTCATCGGCATCAGCATCTTTGACCTGAGTCAGGTTATCCCCGGTCTGACCCTTGCAAAATATCTTAAAGAAAGAACAAACGCCCACATCACTCTGGGCGGTAACTATATCTATAAAATCCGTGAATCGCTTAAGAAATTCCCCGAGTTTTTCGGAATTTTCTGCGATTCCGTGCAGATTGGCGACGGCGAAATCGCAGCAGTCACTCTTGCAAAAGCGATAAGCGGAGAAATTCCTCTTGAAAAAGTTTATTCGCTTATCTATAAGGACGAAAACGGTGAAATCAAAGAAACCGAAACCGCACCTCTGCTGGATATGGATGCCCTCGCACCACCCTGCTTTGACGGTTACGATTTCGGCAAATATTTCTCGGCAGATATCGTTTTACCCGTTCAGCTTTCAAAAAGCTGTTACTGGGCAAAATGCACATTCTGCGATTTCTATACGGGTCAGCAATGCTTCGATATAAAGAGCGTAAATCACGCTGTTGACGAAATACAGTCACTTGTTGAGGAATACGGTTTCCGTCATTTCATCATTGCCGATGAAGCTGTGCCTCCGAAATATTATAATCAATTTGCCCTTGAGGTTATCCGCAGAGGTCTTGACATCAACTTCTATTCATTTGCCCGTATGGAAAAAGGCTTTACAAAAGAGGTGCTTCGGAATCTCCACGATGCAGGCGCACGCTTCTTTGCGTGGGGCTATGAAGCTGAATCCAAAAGGGTTATGAAGCTGATTAACAAAGGCATCGACTGCAGCTACCGCAAAACATTGCTTGAAAATGCCAAGTCCGTCGGACTGTGGAATATGTGTACATTCATGTTTGGCTATCCGAGCGAAACCCCCGAAGAAGCCGAAGCGACAAAAGCTACAATCCGCAACCGCGAGCTTGTCAACAGCTGCACTCCGTCCAATTTTGCATTAAAAAAGAATGCACTCCTTATCAAAGACACCGACGAAGCGGGAATCAAGGATATCGTTGACAACGGTGATTTCCATATCTCCTGCAACTACGTTGCAAACGGCAACCCCACAAAGAATGTCAAGAAAGAACGCATGAGTTTTCAGTCGGAATTCCTTCACGAAACAGCGGATGCACTCTGGTCGCTGAGCTTTACAGATACCGACCATATCCTGCTCTATCTTTCAAAATACGGAGCAGAATGGGTTTATAACTATAAGCTAAAATATAAAAAGCATAATTTCAACGGAACATAATTTAAGTGCAGAGCGCAGAACGCAGAATGCAGAACCATAACAAAAAACGGACAGAATCTCCGCAAGAGAAACTGTCCGTTATTATTATTTATCATACTTGTTACCTATTCCGTATTTCTTCTTCACCTTCGGGAAGAAGTGGGAATAATAAACAATCGAGAGAAATTCCGTGCCCGAAAGAATCATTGAAATTATGAAATCCTTGAGTTTGCTCCTTTTGAGCTGCTTCAACGCATCGGTAATAACTTTCTTTGCAAACGAAAAATCTTTCGTATCTTCCGAAAGACTCTTTGCCGAAAAGCTCCGCCACATATACCACGAGCGGATAACCTTGAGGTCAATCTCCGGCACGTCGGTAAAGCGGTATTCGTTTCTTTCAATGGGTCTTATGTCGGCAACCTCGCTCAGGTCGGTTATCTCGTGATACTTGCCCTCTTCGATAAGGCGGTAATAAATATCCGAACCGGGCACAAGAGCAAAATAATTGAGGTTGACAAGCGGAGTTTCGATTTTTTCGATGAGATTAACCGTTTTTGCAACATCTTCCACCGTTTCATCGGGGAAGCCGACTATGAATGAGCCGATTGCAATAATTCCCGCCTTACGGCAATTGCTGAAAGTTTCTACAATTTTATCATAAGGGATGCGCTTGTTCATTTTCTCAAGCATATTTTCAGATCCGCTTTCGACCCCGAAGAATACCCAGCGGCATCCCGAATCGTACATATATTTGAAATCTTCTTCGGTAAAAACGCCGATTCTTGTCTGGCACCCCCAGACAAAATCAAGGTCGAGACTACGAAGACTGTCACAAATCATGCGCATTTCGCTGCGGTTTCTGCCCCACATTTCATCGGCGAAATATACGCCGTCCATATTATGGTTTGTAACAAGATATCTGATTTCATCGAGCACGTGATCAAGCGGACGCTTGCGGTAAGTGCAGCGGTGAAAATCTTTGTTATAGCAAAACGTGCAACTGTGCGGACATCCCTTTGCGCAGTAGAGATAGAGCATCTTTTCGCATTCATACGATGACTGAAAATATTTCGGAACATCAACAAGAGACCAGTCAATCGGCGGAAGCCCGCCCAGATCAACAAAATCACGTTCTGCGGTAATGACGGTTTCGCCCTTGCCGTTTCTGAGTGCAATACCGGCAACGGACTCAAAATCCGTTTCACCTTTTGAAAACTTTTCAGCAAGCTCAATCCAGGTTGCTTCACCCTCACCGATTGAAACAAGGTCAACACAACTTTTCTTAAGAACAGTTTCGGGAATTTCCGATGCGAGAGGGCCGCCCCAAACAACGGGAATTGAGAACTTCTTTGCGTATTCCGACATTTCAAGCGCATCATAAACCGATTTGAACGAAACCAGAGACACACCGACAAGCTCAGGTCTGAATTCATCAAAAACCTTCTCCGCTTTCGCCTTTTCAACCGTTCTGTCATAGAGTCTTACCGTGTGACCCTTTGACTGAAGGCTGCTTGCAATCGACAAAAGTCCGAGCGGTGCGGTAACCGACCTCGAATATCCGACGGTTGCGGGATTTATAAGAAGTATCCTCATTTTTTCAACTCACTTCAATGACATCTTTATAGGACTTGCTGCCCATTTTGCCGTACCAGACAACAAATTTTCCGAAATCTTCCCAGCTGTGAACAGGATTCGAGTCGGTGAAAGCCGTTCTGAACCTGCCTTTTTCGGGAGCAGAATGTCTGTTGACATAAATATTTTTGAAATACTCGTGGAAGTTATATTCCGTTTCGCATTCACACTTTTCTTCGTCGGGTCTTCTGAGTACCGATTTCTGATATACCAGAAGCTGCGAAAGAATATTGTCGTCATCAATAACGGTTTTAAGATAAGGCATCATTTCTGCATAGAATTTTTCATAATCCTTGCTGATGCTGATAAACATATATTCATAATGATCCCAGACAAGATTGCCCGCAAAAGGCACAAAAAATCTGGGATTTATTCCGTCTGCAAGCTTTGCAAAAGAATCCTTGACGGTCTGATAAAGCTCGTTTGTAAACGGCGCATTACCCGATTCAATATATTCCATAAGACCCTCGTAAAAGCTTCGGTAGCTTTTGCCGAGTTCATAATGAGCATAAACCGAAAAACATCTCAAAAGTCCGCATGCGTGCATCGCCTGAGTAAAACCTGCAAAAAGCGAGCTTCTCTGCCAGTCTGCACAAGGCATGGTCGCTGTTTCGGTGATAACATCAATCTTTTCGGGGATGTAATAAGCATCTGCGGCACAATGGAAACGCACAATTTCACTTCTCGATGTTTTTATGCCGTGCTTTTCAATATATTTTTTCTGTCCGAGTTCGGAATTCGGAAGAACAATGCAGTGATAAACCTCAAAAATAAAGTGCTGACCGATTTCGAAAAGCTTGCAGATTCCGTCTGCAAAGCTGTCATATGTTTCACCGGGCAAACCGAGAATAAGCTCGGAATAAACCTGAAGCCCTTCTTCGTGATACACGCTGAAATGCTCCCTGAATTTCTCAAGCGACATATTTTTTCTGCCGATGTTTTCAAGCACGATCGGAGAAAGACTCTGGAGCGATATCGTTGCACCCTCTCTGTCTATGCCCTTTCTGTTGAAACGGCGGACTATCTCACGCACACGCTCGGAATTGCCTTTTGAATAATTGATTCTGACTCTCTCAGGATAGCCGTATTTTTCTTTGGCTGTCACAAGTGCATCTGCAATCGCCAAATCATCCTTGCCGATGCCGAAATTCGCATCTGCACCCCAGACAAATCTTATCTTGTTTCTGCCAATCCAGTCAATCTCCGCAAGCACCTTTTCAAGCGAGAAGAATCTTGTTTTCTCCTTAAGCGGACCCCAATCACAATAGGCGCAATGATTCGGGCACCCCCTGCTCGTTTCAAGAATCGTGTTGAATTCGATATTCGGATATTTTGCAAGAATTTTGTCAAACCATCCGTCAAGATAAGGCGACGCATAATCCGACAGACAGATTGATTTAGCCTCGCTCAGATATGTTTTTCCGTCTTTTCTGTATGCAATATTCGGAACTTTCTCAACGTCACCGCCGTTGAGTGCTTCAAGAAGCGCACCGAAAGTGACTTCACCCTCGCCGAAACAGAGATAATCAATCTGCGGATATTTCTCAAGAAAATCCGTATTCTGCGGAATATTATGACCGCCGAAAACAGTTATGCATTCGGGGTAAATCTTCTTTATTTCACTTGCAAGCGCAAGGTTATATTCCGTATTCCAGCAGTAATTCGAAAATCCGACAACCGACGGGTTTTCCATTTCCGAAACAACACTCTCAATGTTTTTTCTGATAAAAACGAAATCTTTGAACTCATATGCTTCGAAAACCGCTTCGTTCTGCCATGCGTTTGCCACGATGACACCGGCGGTATAAGGCAGGTAAACAACCTTAGAATCCTTGCCCGACGAAACGTCAACCTGAACAAAATAAACGTTTCTTTTCATCGGCAAACACATCCTTTCAATCAGTTTTCAGTCTCAACCTTGTCCTCTACTTTATTGACAAGTCCGTCAGCGGCCTTTGCAACTTTATCTGCAATAAGCTGAAGCTGTGTGCCGCCCGTGCAGACAACGAACATTGCGGTAAGAAGGCTTACTATGCAGCACATTGCATACTGGCTCTCGAGCATCGCCGACGCAACCGAATAAGCGGCAATCGCAAAATAAGCAAATGCGCCGAGATAATCGGCTTTCTTTTCCTTGACTGCGTAGTTATTCTTCTTTGTTTTCTTCTTATGATTTGAACGCTTTACACTCTGAAGCGAAAGCACTGCACAAACAATGAAAACAGCAGCAATAATTGCAAGAGGTATTGTTTTCTTATACATTGCAAGCAAGGTCGACATACTGAAAATAAAACGCATTTGATACACTACATAAATAAAGCTCGCTGTAAGCGAAATCAATGCCGCACTGAAAACAATCTTTTCCCACTGCTTTGCTTCCTTGAGCCTCGGTGCAACAAGAACAAGAAGCACAAAGATTGCTCCGGGAATAACCGTATAAGCAAACGGCTCATATCTCATAAGCACTGCAAGAGATGCAACAACACCGATAGGTATAAGTTTGAAATCAGAACTGCAGAACAGGGCAACGGGGATCAGCATCATAACCATATTGAACGCCGCATTCACATAGAAAAGCGAGAACGCACCGATGAAAACAACCGCCGCCGCGATAATTCGGATTATATTCTGCCCCTTGAATATCTCTTCTCTTTTTGTCGGGAAATTCCAGAAGAAAAGAAGAACAAAAAGCACGCACATCAGAACACCAAACACAATTGCTTCGGGACTGGGTCTGCCCTTTCTGAACATTACAACCAGAGTCTTTGACAAAACAACCGCCCAAAGAAATATGATTGCGGAAATCTGACCTTTTGAAACAGATAATTTTTTTGACATATCAACACTCTCCTTCAGTAGTTTTTTCGGGCGAATAGCAATCTGACGAATAGAGTGCCGCCGCCTGATTTCTGCCGTACCAAACAATGCGGCAGGCATAATCATAAAGAGAATCACATTTTTCTTTATCTTCAACGGTGATAACCGTCTTCAGCTTTTTAAGAGGCTCGTATCTGCCTTCATAAATATTTTCTGTATAGCCGTAAAAATCATAGTCCGAACTGACGGTGATTTTTCCGGCACTGCCGACCCGTTTCAGAATTTTTCTTTGATAATCAAACACCGCTTTTGTTTCGGCGCTCATTCCGAATCGGCTCTCAACAAGCTTTTCAAGCTCATCATAAATTTCATCCGCTCTTTCAAGGCTTTTAAGAAAGAAAATTTCATCAAACTGCCAGCAAATATCTCCAAGCGAATCGCAGGCAACTGCCCATGCGTTTTTTCCGTCCGCCATACCTTTTGCAAAATCACGGATAAGAGAAAAAACGCTGTTTCCTGCAGAATTTTTGTTTTCCGAAAAGTATTCGGCAACCACAGAATATATTTCGTGATAACCGATTCCTTTTTCATTCCTCAGATACATTGCAACTGCTCTGAAAAATCCGATATTATGAAATGCCTGGACAAGGCACGAAAACACAACGCAGTAAACCCAGTCATCAACACTCAAAGCGTTTGTTTTTATAACGGTTGAATTGTATTCCTGAATTTCGTGCCTTTCAAAAGCACTGCAATGGGCCTGAAAGAACGGAGTTTTTACGGTTTCTATCCCGAATTTTTCAACAAATTCGGGCGACCCCATAGCAGAATTCGGAAGCAGATCGCAGGTGTAAACCTGAATCGCTTTGTGCTGACCGTATTCAAGCAGATTGCAGATGCCTTCGGTGAAGCTTTCTTTCGTTTCGCCGGGCAAGCCGAGAATCAGCTCGGATGAAGTTGAAATTCCGCATCGGCTGTATTCATTCATAAGCTCTCTGAAATGGTCGAGCGATATATTCTTTCTGCCGATGTTTTCCAGCACCTCGGGAGAAAGGCTCTGAAACGACAACGTCTGTGCCTTGTCAAGACCGTATTCGTTGAAACGTTTGCAGATTTTCTTGACGAATTCCGTTCTGTTCTTGGTAAAGCACACACGGAAATTCTGAGGATATCCCGTTGCTTTTTTCGACTCTATTATGTACCCGGCAATTTCTTCGTCTCTGTCAACAATGCCGAAATTTCCGTCCGCACAGTAAACATATTCTATTCCGTGAGAAGAAATCCAGTCAATCTCAGCCTTTATTCTTTCCATCGGAAAAAGTCTTACCTTGCTTCCGAGAGTACTCCAATCACAGAATGCGCAATTGAACGGGCATCCTCTATTCGTTTCAAGAATTGCCGAAAAATTGGTTTTTCCGTCTGTTATTGAATCGAAAATTCCGTTAAGATAAGGAGAAGGATATTCATTCAGACAGAAACTTTTTTCTTGCGTTTTGAAACACTGTCCGTTTTCTCTGTAAGCGATATTCTCAACGGTTTCAAGCGATTCATTATTCAAAAGACAAAGCACAAGCTTTCGGAAGGCTTCTTCACCCTCACGGTAAACAAGCACATCCGCTTCGGGGCATTCGTCAAAAGTTCCGAAGTCGCGCAGTACGTTGTGACCCCCGAAAACAATCACCGCTGACGGGTAGTTCTTTTTGACCTCTTCTGCAAGCGCTTTGTTATATTCATAGTTCCATACGGAACACGAAAATGCAACAATAAACGGGTCTTTCAGTTTCCTGATCGCCTGTGAAACAGGTTCGTGGGTGTAAATGAACCCGCCAAGACGGCACTCTTTTTTTATTGTATCATCATCAAAGGCGTAAGCGGCGATGCAGCCCGATGCATAGGGGATATATACGCTTCTGCGCTCGTTGCCGTAAACATTATTTGCCTGAACAAAATATATGTTTTTCACCGTCGCCCTCCTTTTATAACATATTTAAAATATTATAACACTTCAAAAAAACAATGTCAACAAACACGGGCGGTTTGCAATAATTCCCCCAAAAATCCGTGCTGTCATTGACTAACCGAAAACAAAGTGATAGAATAATGCTATATCAATTTAACGGAAGTGAAAAAATGCTTAATATTCTTGTTACCGGCGGCGCCGGATACATCGGCTCAGTGCTTGTTCCCCTTCTTCTTTCAAAGGGATGCCGTGTTACGGTGCTCGACAATTTCTTTTATAATCAGAATTCCCTGCTCGAATGCTGTGCAGACCCGAATTTTGAAATGATAAACGCAGATGCACGCAACGAAGCCGCAGTCAGAGAAGCTATGAAAGGGAAGGATTATATCATTCCTCTCGCCGCACTTGCGGGATTCCCCATCTGCGACAAAGAAGCCTGCTCGGCATATTCAATCAACCTTGATGCAATCAAAATGATTCTTCGTCTTAGAGAAAAGGGACAGAGAATCATCTTCCCCTGCACAAACAGCGGCTACGGTCTCGGCGAGGGTGAAAGCTACTGCACCGAAAATTCTCCCATAAAACCCATATCAATCTATGGCAAAAGCAAGGTCGAAGCAGAAGCCGCCGTGCTGAGCGAAAGCGGCACAACCGCATTCAGATTTGCCACTCTCTTCGGCGCTTCTCCGAGAATGAGAACAGACCTTCTTGTCAACGATTTTGTTTACAGAGCTGTTTTTGACAGGACACTCGTCGTTTTTGAGGGCAGCTTCAAAAGAAACTATCTCCACGTAAGAGATGCCGCAAACGCATTCTGGTTTGCAATCGAAAACTTTGAGAAAATGGAAGGCGGCACTCACAACTGCGGTCTTTCGGATTCAAATCTTTCAAAAATTGAGCTTTGCGAAAAAATCAAGCTTATTCTTCCGAAGTTTGTTTACATTGAAGCTCCCGTCGGCGAAGACCCCGACAAGAGAAACTACATTGTTTCGAACGAAAAGCTTGAATCACTCGGCTGGAATCCCGTCTACTCACTTGATGACGGTATCAGAGAGCTTGCCAAAGCTTATCAGATTATCAAAAACAATCAATATTCCAATATATAAACAAAAGACTGCTCTTTCATTGAGCAGTCTTTATTCTTATCCCGTAATTGAAAACAAGCTGATGCTTGATGCGTAAACAAGCCATACAATTGCAACAACAATGCCTTTGCCCTTAAGCTTTTCTTTGAAATAAAGCATAGCCTTTTCAAACGGCTCATCCTTCATCGTAAACATAAACATACCCAGACCAAACTGAACAATAAGTCCCGATGCCGCCCATCTTGTCATATCCGTTGAAAGAATGCAACATACTATTGCAAAAAACGGTACGAGCATAAAGCACAGATAAACAAGTTTTCTCGGCTTCGTTTTCGCATTCTTTATACATATGAGCCAGATTGCAGAGAAAACCGCAAAAGCCGGAAGAGCTCCGATTGCAACGGCTTTTATTCCGCTGAAATTATATCCTTCCTCACGCAGATACCATAAAAGCGCCGCAATAAACTCCGCGGGAGTCATTCCTGACATATCAACTCCGAGACGTTCCTCGTTCTGATGACTGCCGTAAAGATAGTAGTCAAAATAATGTATCTGGTCGTATGTCAGCTCCTCACCGAGCTTCTGCTCCATTATATTATGCATTTCATCGAACGTAACCGTTGCGGTTTCTTTCCCGATAAATGCACAGTAAAACATCAACGCAACCGTTGCTGCGCACATAATGACAAACAGTATTATATTGCCTGTTTTCTTTTCCTGCGTGAAAATAAGTCGGAGGCCAAGCGGTTAGGAAGACAA
>JAZNFD010000310.1:0-4512 GCA_045588975.1 Acutalibacteraceae bacterium
CAGCCATTCAAACATTAAAAAGTGTACTTTCCAATCCGATAACACATTGATAAATTATGATGCTTTCAGATATTCTGTTGTTGAAGAAGTGGTTTTTGAAGGCTCATTTTCTTATAATTCCAGTTGGGAAGCTTTCAACAATGCTGATTCCGTTCAAAAAATAGTATTTCTTTCAAAAATTTTGCTGGCTGGTTACGCAGAAACGCTTGTTAATGAAAATGGCTTTTATCTCCATATCAATACTGAAGATGATTATATTTATTTTGACAGAAATCCCGATGATACGGACTTGCTTACAAGCGGAGATTTTGTCTACGGTATCAATGCAGAAAATGAAGCGGTTATTCTCGGCTATAACGGAACCAATCCCGATGTTGTTGTTCCCGAAACTCTTGACGGACATACCGTTACGGAAATCGGACCCTATGCTTTAAATAATTGGATTTATGAATTTGAGGAAAACAGGGAAAACACTTTTATCACATCTGTCACAATCCCCGAAACCGTAACAACGATAGGCAGTTATGCGTTCTGCAATAACAGAAGGCTTGCAACCGTGAATTTCCACAAAAATCTTGAAGTGATTGAAGAATATGCTTTCGGTATTTCAGGGATAACAGAAGTTGTCATACCCGAAAGTGTAAAATCAATAGGCATAATGGCGTTTGCAGAATGTCCTCAACTGGAGTGTGTAGTTATTCCTGAAAGCATAACCGAACTGAAACTCGGAACTTTCAATGCCTGCCCTGAGCTAAAAAAGGTTACTTTGCCTGAAGGTCTTGAAAAAATCGAAGATTACTGTTTCAATGAAACGACTTTATTAACTGATATCAATATTCCGTCAACCGTTAAAGAAATTGGCGAATACGCTTTCTTCAGTTGCGGAATTGAGGATATTGTTCTTTCAGAGAATCTTGAGTTTTTGGGTGAATATGCCTTCAGCCTTTCGGGAGCTGAATCTGCTGTTGTCAGCGGTAAAAATCTTACAATCCCTGAACAGGCTTTTTCTTACAGCAGACAGCTTAAAACTCTTGAATTGTTAAACGGTGTCAAGGAAATAGGCGAATATGCTTTTTATGAATGCACTGCACTTGAAACAGTCACAATCCCCGAATCGGTTGAAAAATTAACTCTGGCTCCGTTCAGAAAGTGTACCGCATTGACAACTGTTTATTATAACGCAGTTCATGCTGAAGTTGCGGAGGGAACCATCGGCGGCGGTGTATTATTCCCCACAAAGCCTGTGTTTTATGAAACCGAAAATATCAAAGAAATATTTATAGGCGACAAAGTTGAATATCTCGGCAAACGACTTTTTGCGGGGATAACTAACCTTGAAACAGTTCATATGTCGGACAGCGTTAAGGTTATTGCCGCTTCAGCGTTTTATAACTGCCAAAAACTTGAAGCAATTACTCTGCCTGCAAATTTGGAGAAAATGGCTTCAGGCGCTTTCACAAATTGCTATTCTCTCAAAACCGTTACTGTGCCTGCAGGTCTTAAAAAGATGTCTATGGATACTTTTAACGGTTGCCCGCTTGAAATAATCAATTATTATCCGGCAGAGTGCGAATTGCAGTTTAGTCAGGTTGAAAGCGAGGACGGAGTTCTCTATTCTCCGTTTTATCGCTTCAGAAACACCCTTAAAGAGATAAATCTTGGCAGCGGATTCACCGAAATACCCGATAATTATTTCAGCGGTCTTGTAAATCTTACAAAAGTAACCGTTCCTGATACAATAAAAACAATCGGTAGCTACGCATTCTATAATTGCGGATCTCTTGAAAATTTTGAAGTATCCGATAAAACGGAAGAAATCGGCAGCTATGCTTTTTACGGATGCAAATTGTTCAAAAACATTAATATTCCTTCATCAATAAGAGATTTGAACGAATATTGTTTTGCTTATACAGCAGTTGAGAACTTTTTTGCAAGTCCCGTTCTCGAAAGCATTGGCGACGGTTGTTTCAAAGGCTGTTCACAGCTTACCGAAATCAATCTCGGTAATGTTATGATTATAGGCGAAAGTGCATTTGAGAATTGCACATCGCTTACCGCAGCTGTTGTTCCCAATTCCGTAAGCACAGTCGGAAAAAGAGCTTTCAAAAACTGTGATGCTCTGATAACGGTGTATATGTCGGATAATGTGAACTACATAGCCGATGAATGCTTTTACGGCTGTACGACTCTCAACGAGTTTGTATGGGAGAGCAAATCAAAACTCATCGGAATAAGGTCGTTTGCATATTGCACAAGCCTTAACGAATTTGATTTTGAAAATCTCAAAAAGCTTTATGACAACAGTTTTTTGAACAGCGGCGTTACCGTTGCCCAGCTCGGTGAAGGCAATAATGAAACTGCATCCGAGCTTAAAGAAATTGAAATACAGAGCTTTATGGATTGTGATAACCTTGCAACTCTCGGTATCGGCGGTAACGTTACAACAATCAAAACTCAGGCTTTCGCAAACTGTGAAAACCTTGAAACCGCAGTTATTGCAGACAGCGTAACCGAAATTGCCGCAGATGCATTTGACGGCTGTGACAAGCTCACAATTTACTGTTCCGAAAATTCTTATGCCCATACATATGCACAGACTCAGGGTATCAGAGTCAGCACTCTTGTTATTGATCCCATTGCCAATCAGACCTACACGGGATTCGAAATCAAACCCGCAATTTCCGTTTCCGCTTCGGGCGATAAGCTCGCTGAAAATGTTGATTTCGGCGTAACATATGCCAATAACATCAACGTAGGCAATGCCGATGTTACCGTTAAGGGCAAAGGAGATTTCAGGATGTTTGCAAGCAAGGCAAAGTTCACAATCGTAACAAAGAACATATCTGCCGTAACAGTTGCTCCCATACCTGATTATCCTTACACAGGTTCAGCTGTTACTCCCGAAATCACAGTTACTGACGGCATAAAAGTTCTGCGTGAAGGTACGGATTATACCGTAACCTATACCAACAACGTTAATGAAGGCACGGCAACTGCAAAGATAATGGGAATCGGCAACTATTCAGGCACAGCAACAACCAATTTCCAAATCTCCAAAGAAGCAGAAGAACCCGTAGAACCGAGCTTCTTCGAAAAAGTTTTTTCAGCAATAATCTCATTCTTCGCAAGAATAATTGCATTCTTTGTTTCAATATTTATGTAATCAAAGGAGGATTGCCGTGAAAAAGTTAGAAAAAGCATTGACCGTTGCAGTGATTGCAACCGTTTCTGCATTCGTTATTGGATTTTTGGTTATGGCTGTTTTCAGCCTTTTCGGCAATCCTCTTGACAGAAAGAACGTAAAAAATATCGCAGAACAATATGTTGCTGAAAACTATTCCGAAATGAATCCCACAATTGTCGATATCGATTATTACGAAAAATTCCTTGAGGGTCCTTATCAGGTTGAGGTTTATCTTGAAAAAACCGATAAAACATTCTGGCTTCATTATTATGAGTCGGGTGAATTGGGATGGGATACATATGATTATTCTGTATATGAAGAAAAATACGCCGAAACTTACTATGAAGAAGGAATTTACGGAATCAGAGATGTAATCGGCAATCCGCAAAACGAAAAGCAGAAAGCCGTTCTTGCGGTTATCAACTTTGATTTTGAAATTCAGAACGGCGGTCTGGCTCAGTATCTCGTCAACGAAGATGACGAAAACATCGTAAAAATCACGGATTATCTCCGTATGATTGGTGCGGAAGAGTATGTGACACTCCTTGAAACATTCATCGTCGAAAACGATATTGAACTCAAATCCGTTGAAACCAACAGCATCGATGAATCAATTGAATTTGAAAAAAGCAAGCTGTTTGATGAATTCAACAATGCATATATGGATATTGGAAATAATGTTGATTGGGGTAATGATATAACCTCTTATGTTGTTTCATATATCCAGAATAATATCGAGGATTTTTAAAATGAAGAAGAATAAATATGTTTTGACAACAGTCACACTTCTGATAATAGTTCTTATTCTGTCATCCTGCACGTTTTCAACAAATAAGCGGCATTTATATGAATATCACCGTGAATTGTTTGGGGCGGAGGACTTTTTGCCGAGCGGTTTCGAAAACTATGATAATGTGGAATATAACCACAAGAAAAAAATTCTGTTTTTCTTTGTTACAGATACGATGACTGTCAAAGTCAGATATGATGATTTATATATCACCAAGAAAAACGAAATTGAGCAGACATATAAATTTCTGTCCGAACCTGTTGAAACTGAAGGTATTCTTGAGGGTCAGGGACACTATGATATACCCGTAACGGAATTTGAATATAACGGATTTCATATGCGAGTTGCCGACGGCGGTGAATATCCCAAAAAGTTCGGTATTGTCGGTTATAACGACAACACAAAAGAAATTGTATATCTTTGGTTCAATGACCCTGATATAGATTTTATCTCCGAACCGGGCGAGGATAAAGAGCAGGCAATGATAGATTTTGTTGATAATAACTTCAAACTGAATTAAAAATCAAATATTTTTATA
>JAZNFD010000311.1:0-2014 GCA_045588975.1 Acutalibacteraceae bacterium
ACCCGTTGTGTCAACCTCAACATCCCGTGAAACCTGACCGACAGCACCGGGAGTCATAATAAAATTACCGCCGTCGGTGTTTTTGATATATTCATCGCAATAGTAGATGTAATCCGAGCCTACAAGACCGTTGCTTGCGCTGAAAGACGTTGCATGACAGGTAATATCGCTGATATATGTTGCGGGTTTTCCCGAGTTCGGAACAAACTTGAAGCTTGCTGTTTCGGGAAGCTCTTCTTTTGAGATCAATTCGCGTTTATCCTTAAAATATTCACTCATATCAATTGCCGAGAAATAAAGCTTACCCTCTTCAATATTGTTGAAAGCATCTTTGATTGCTTCAACGGAAACACCGATGAAATGCTGCTTGAATTCTTCTGCAGTTTCAAGCCCCGCCAATGTTCCGTCATAACCGATCAGATTGCACCAGAATGTGCCGAAAAGCTTTCTGAAAAATTCTGTGCTTACGCCCTGAGTATCAAGCGCGGAATGTGCATGAGTTGCGCTGATATTGATGCTCGCAACCTTGATGCCCTGAGTTTCGCAGTATCCGAGAACAGCTTTGCGGATTGTGCGTACATCGGTTGAAGTAACACCGAGCGCATCAATTGCGCCAAGTACAACCGCACCCTCGCCGCTGTTATCGTCAATCACGGCAACACGGATGCACTGATCGTCATATACACCCTCAGCAAATTTATTGAGCAAATCTCTGCCGAGGTTATATTTACCGCTGTCAATATCCTCAGGCACAATGCTCTTTTTTGAATAGCCGAGCTTCCACACGTTGTTTTCGCTTGCCGATGTCTGATATGTGTCTCTGCCTGCCATAAAACCTATTTCATCCGAATCGTATTCATCGATACTTTTCCAATCTTTGGGATTAACATAAATTCCGCAGATAGACTTGACAAGACCTTCAACAATCACATTGAGTGTGTTGTAAAGACCTTTCATAAATCCGTCACCGGCAGATTCTTCCTGAACAGCAGTGACGCTCTGACTTTCCGCAAATGAGCCGAAAGATACTCCCGATATCAGAAGAGTTGCACAAAGCACAGCCGAAATAATTCTTAATAATCTTTTCTTCATTTTTTACCTCCGCTAGTATTTTTTATAAGTATATCATGTAATCGAAAATTCTTCAAGTATTCTTTTGATTACACGTTCAATAATAAAGTCTTATCCCCTAACTGTTCAGAGCTCCTCTCAAAGCATATTCACAAGGGTTTATGTTGCATAGAATAAATCTTCGGGTGTTGTTCGTTTCACAGAAAACCACCTTTTAAAAAGTGCAACAGGATTTTAAATCCCATTGCACTTAATTGTTTTATTATTCAGTTAAACAAAACAGAATTTACAGGTTTGCGGATCAGTGAGAAAAGGCTCTGTTATTTACAACCCATATTTTCGGATGAAATATGACGGTGTGCAGCTCCACGCATGGCAAAGACTGTTAATCATTCTGTCCTCGTAAGGTGAAAAATCAAGGTTTTCCGGGATATAAGCTTCCCAGAATGTATCTGCACCGAGTTCAAGCATTCCGCCCCAGAACTTTTTTATATATTGAACAGCTTCATCTTTCATATCAAGCTTGAACATAGCCTCTGTTACATAGTGTCGCATATAAGGAGTAACGGGTTGTTCAGCCTTTTCGTTATCAAGGGAGAGAATCAGAAGATTTTTGGCTTCTTCTCCGTTAATTACACCGCCCAACATCATCCAGACCTGCGAATGTACGCTGAACTGTCTGTTATCCGAATCATTTATAAACACATTTGCATTTTCATCATAAAGATGTTTTTTGCAAGCGGAACGCACTTGCGAAAGAAGTGATGAATATTTCTTGAAATCTTCATCACCGATTGCTTTCAACAATTCGGAAAAACGCTCAAGAGTATAAAGATATATACCCTGCAAAGCCGTCAGCTTTTCAAGTCCGGGACACCAGTCGATAAAAGCAAACCAACCGTCCTGCATCGTAACAATCAGATTTTCGTCAAGTATCGCTTCA
>JAZNFD010000312.1:0-2103 GCA_045588975.1 Acutalibacteraceae bacterium
TTTCGGATCATACTGCTTGGCAAGCTCTTTTGCCATAAGAAAATCAATCCTTTCTTTCTTCGTGAGACATAAAAAAATCGTCTCACAGATTCATAATAAATCAATGAGACGAGTAAAATCATACCCGCGGTACCACTCAAATTGCATCATACGATGCCGCTCTTTGGGCTCTGACAAGCCCTATGCATTAACGCAGCAATCACGGAAAGGTTCTACTGATGCAAAATGCACTTTCTTCCTTTCGGTTCAGGGGCTACAACAAACGCCTGCCGCACATCGGCTTTCACCTGCCGCCGACTCTCTGAGAGCACATCTGCGCTGCCCTCCCCGTCAAAACCTTTGATATTAATTTGAGATATTTTATCATACAATTTTTTTGTTGTCAATATAATTTATTCGGAAACTCCGTAAAATTCAAGCAATGCGGGATTAATAATTGTATCGGTATATTCAAAGCAGGTGCTGTGGCCGCCGCCGACAATCATCAGCTCCTGAGCGCCTTCGATTGATTTTGTTATCATCTTCGAATGCCAGCGCTGAATCATATCGTGTTCGCCGTAAATGTTGAAAACGGGAACTTTTATTGCCGAAATATCTTTGAAAGTAAGACTCGGCTGACCGACCATCATACCCTTGATGTCACGGCGGATTTTTGTTTCTTCGTCACCTTTTATCCAGGCTTCAACGCAAAGCACAATGTACTGATAAGTAATCTGAATCTGTTCAAAGGTGTTTGTACCCCATGTGTTGATATTCGAACCCATTATGACAAGCGATTTGACTCTGTCCTGATGCGCAAGGGTAAAAACAACGCCGAGATTACCGCCGTCGCTGAATCCGAAAATATCGGTCTTTTCTATTTTCAGATAATCGAGAAGCTTCACAAGATCTTCAGCCATTGTTTCAAAATTCATTGTGCCCTCTGCCCAGCCTGAATTTCCCGTGCCTCTGGGCGAAACGGTTATGACTCTGAAATGCTTTGACATTTCGGGAAGAATGCTGTCGTCAAGGCTGTGCATATCTCCCCCGTTGGGAGGGAGAAGCAAGAGAGGTTCTTTTTCGGGCGAGCCGTAAATGCCGTATTCAATTTTGACATCGCCGCAGTCAACAAACCCGTATTCGATCATTTCAGGCATCGCAACAGCAGTCTGTGCAAATGAAAAAGAGCTGAAGATAAATGTCAGAACAAGGAACAAAGCGGTTAATTTAATTGTTTTTTTCATAAAAATCACTCCTAATTGAATTATAACACATATTTACAAAATTTCAACCGGATCAGGTGACATAATGAAAATTTCAGACATTGCATTGCACACTTTGATAATGACAGCCGTCAATCTGATTATGCGCACGGTCGGAGTATGGTTCAATTCATATCTGACCGAAAATATCGGCACATCTGGAATGGGTCTTTTTCAGCTGATAATGAGCGTATATTCGCTTGCTGTCACCTTTTCCTGCGCAGGAATAAGGCTTGCAACAACAGGGCTTTCGGTTGAAATCAGAACATTGAAAAAAAACGACCCCGACAAATCGCTTTCATTCTGTATCACTTATGCAGGCATATGCGGAAGTGTTGTCGGGATAATTCTGTTCATTTTTTCCGACATAATCGGAACAAATATACTCGATAACTCCGCCACCGCTTTCCCGCTGAAGATACTTTCTGTCAGCCTTCCGTTTGTTGCAATGTCATCGGCATTGAGCGGATATTTCACGTCAAACGAAATGACTCCGCATTATTCGTTTATTCAGATGATAGAGCAAGGCGCAAAAATCGCAATCGTTACCTGTCTGATCAAAAATTCCGATTATTACGGATCAACTTATCTGTGCATTGCGATTGTGACGGGAATGACATCATCCGAAATCATTTCATATTTTCTTGCAAACCTGCTGAAAAAAGCGGTAATAAACAGAGAAAATGAAAAAAACAAAATACGGATTCTTGATTTTCTGAGAATTGCCCTGCCCGATGCGGCAGGCACGTGCATAAGAAGCATTCTGCTGACCGTTGAACATATTCTTATACCCAAAGGATTCAGAAAATCGGGAATAAACGCACAGAATGCTCTCGCATCATACGGTGTCATTCACGGAATG
>JAZNFD010000313.1:0-5237 GCA_045588975.1 Acutalibacteraceae bacterium
CAAAATCCACCTCCTTTTCAAAGGAGGCTGATGAGGTTTTAACTGTATTATTTCGTTTGTGTTTCAGCGACTTTATCGACAGTCAAAGCCGCAAGTTGATCCTTGCGGCTATTTTGTTGTTTTATTTTGTTTCGGGAATCATGTAGAAGCTGAACTCAAGACCCTTGCTTCCGTCAACTTCAAACTGAGGAAGGATGTCGGGTCCGCAGCTTGCGGTACCTGTGCCTCGTGTGAAGCCGTCGATGTTGACAACAACGGTGTCCTCATCGTGAAGGTCTTCCTGATGTCCTGCCTTCTGGAGAAGCTTCTGTGAGTATTCTCTGACGTTGAAGTTGAAATATTCATCGTCAAAAGCAAATCTGAGTCCGTCGCCGTCTTCATCGGTAACCGCAAGATATCTGCAAAGTGTTCTGTTGCCCGCATCCTGAGGACGGATGTAAGGCTCGTGCATCTCTGCAACGGTTGTGTTATAAATGCCGATTATGGACTGTGCATAGAGGTCGCAGAGATTTTCACTGTCGCCCATGCCGTAGTATTCAACGTTTCTGAATGTCTTGGGCATTTCGAGAGTAAGACCGAATCTGGGCATATGAGCAGCAAGCTTTTTCTTTGCGATGGGTTCAAACTCGGTTTCAACCTTGATTATGCCGTCGGGATAAACGGTGTATTCGATTTCAACCTCTGCAAGAGGGAGAATGGTCTTTTTGCTCTTGAGCTTATATTTAACCTCAATTTCAGCCTTGTCTTTTTTGACTTCTACTTCAAAATCCTTGCAGATGCATTCATAATCGTCATATCCCGCATCCATCCACTCGTCACGGTACTTAGTGTCGTTATCGAGATATGCTCTGTAAATATTGGGAAGGAAACCTTTTGCATAAGCGGGGGAGTCGTTGATGAATTCCTTACCGCCTATGGTGTAACGTTCAATCATACCGCTCTTGCCCGAGAAAGTAACCTTGCCGTTCTCAAAAGCGATCGTGTAATTGTCATCGTCGCTCGAAAGTGAAAGCTTACCCTTTGACTTGGGTTTGCTGTATTCGTAGTCTTCCTTAAGAGCAATCTGCTCGAACGCGACTTCACGGTCGCCGTCGAAGTAATAAATGTTGAGATGGCAGTCGCAGTCTTCCTTGGCAAGTTTAAGCTCGAGTTTGACTTCCATAGTCTGCTCGGGATCGATGTCGAGGGTAATTTCGTCTGCTTCTATAAGAATGTTACCGTTCTTTACAAGTTCCCATACAGCGGTGAGATAAGAGGTGTTTCTGAATCTGTTGGTGTTGAGGAATGAAAGAATGCCGTCTTCAAACTCTGCTCTTACGGGACGGTAAACGTTCTTCATTTCTTTTGCACCGGTGTGGAGTCTTCTGTCGGGATAAACAAGACCGTCAACGCAGAAGCAACCGTCGTGACGCCATTCGCCGTGGTCGCCGCCGTAAGTGAATTTATATTTGCCGTTTGCGTGATAAACGGAGTGGTCTGCCCATTCCCAGATGCAGCCGCCCATAAGATTATCGTAGTTATAGAAGATATCCCAGTATTCTTCAAGCCCGCCGGGGCCTACGCCCATTGCGTGAGCATATTCGCAAAGGAAGAACGGCTTGGGAGTATATTTCTTGCCTCTTGTGTGCTTACCTGTCTTTTCAACGTCCTTATGATTTGTATACATTTCCGAAACAACGTCATATGAATGTCTTGCGCCGCGGATTGCACCTTCATAATGCACGGGGATTTCGGGGCATACTTCGTGGAGGTATTCGTAACACTTATCCTGACAAGCGTAGCCGCCTGCTTCGTTGCCGAGTGACCACATAATGATGCCTGCACGGCTTCTGTCACGCAGATACATTCTCTTGACTCTGTCAACGTACCTGGGTGCCCATGCAAGGTCGTGGCTGATAAGGTCGAAATTATCGTGAGGCTCGCAGGCAACGCCGTGAGTTTCGATATCGGCTTCGTCAACAACATAAAGACCGTAAATATCGCAGAGAACAATAAACTGAGGGTCGGGAGGATAGTGAGAAGTACGGACTGTATTGACATTAAGCTCTTTCATCATTTTAATGTCTTTTTCCATATCATCAAAGCTCATAACGTAGCCGTTTTTATAGTGTGTATCGTGATGGTTTACACCCTTGGTCTTGATTTTCTTTCCGTTAACGGTAAAAATATCCTTCTTGATTTTAACGGTCTTGAATCCGACGTAGTTACGGGTTGTCATAACTTCGTTTTCGCCGTTATAAAGAGTGAGGAACGCTGTGTAAAGGGTGGGGATTTCGGCATTCCAGCTTGTTACGTCAAGGGCGTTGAAGCTGATGACGGATTCGGATGTAGCATCGACTGTTTTCTCTGCAACGAGCTTATTTTTGCTGTCATAGATTTCTGCTTTGAGAGTATAATTTTCAGTTGAGCCTTCAAGAGCGACGTTTATGTCGAGATTCCAGCCCTTGGAAGTCTCTTTTGTTCTGTAATAAACATCATTGAGATAAGTTGCGGGCATTTCATAGAGAAGAACGTCTCTGAAAATTCCGTTTTCTCTGAACATATCCTGACACTCAAGGAATGTTGCGTTTGACCACTTGTGAACGACTGCAAGAAGCTCGTTTTCGCCTTCCTTGAGGAATTTTGTGATATTGAATTCCGCAGTGTTGTGAGCGCCTTCGCTGTATCCGACGAATTCGCCGTTAACGTAAAGGTCAAGGCAGGAAATAACACCGAGGAATGAGATAATATAAATTTTATTTATGTCTGCAATGTCGAAAGCTTTCTTGTAAACGCCGACGGGCTGTTCATCGGGAACATAGGGAGGGGGATTGTCGAAAGCGTAAGGGCAGTTGATGTATGCGGGTGAATCGTAACCTGTTCTTTGCCAGGTTGAGGGAATTTTTACGGTGTCAAATCCCATTGTATCCGTATCAATTACATCGGGAAGTTTTTTGTTGCTGTCATAATATTTAAACTGCCATTTGCCCGAAAGAACTCTGACAATATCCGATGATGTACGTTCTTTTTTGAATGCGGTTTTCTTAAGTATTTCTTTTGAGGAGTAGGGGATAAAATAAGCTCTTCCTTCAAGTTTGTTGATTTCATAAACGGAGAAATCATTGAAATTGGTTTTGTTGATGCTGTACTTCATATTTTCACTGCCTTTCGTTCAGTTTGTTTATCATGATTTTTGCTGCTTTATAAATATCTCCGCAACCGAGGGTGATAATCAGGTCGCCTTTTTCAGCATTATCTACTGCGTACTGAGCAACCTCTTCAAATGTGTTGAACCATACGCTGCCGGGGATTTTTTCCGCAAGCTGCGAAGTGTAAATGTTATAGGTGTTGATTTCTCTCGAACCCATAATCTCCGTCATAATGCATCTGTCGGGGATTTTCAGAACTCTGACAAACTCATCAAAAAGAATAGAAGTTCTTGAATAAGTGAACGGCTGGAACACAGCCCAGACCTTGTTATATCCCATTTTCATAGCTGTTTCGAGAGTTACTTCAAGCTCCTTGGGATGATGTGCATAGTCATCGGCGATTGTGATGCCGTCGATTTCTTCGAGGATTTCGAAGCGTCTGCCTGCGCCGTGGAAATCAAAGATACCTTTTACGCACTGCTCAAAGCTTACTCCCGATTCCATTGCGGATGCGATAACGGCAAGTGCATTGTAAACGTGGTGTTTACCTGGGATTCCGAGAATGACCTTGCCGAGATTTTCACCGTATCTGATAAGTTCAAATGAAGCGAATTCATTTTTGAGCTCTACATTGACGGCACGGTAGTTGTTGCCGTCGTTAAGTCCGAAAGTGATAACGGGTTTCCTGCATATCTCAACCGCAGGGATAACGGTGTCTTCCGTGTTGGGGTCGTCGCCGTTATAAATAATCATTTTTGTTGCCATTGAGGCAAACTTTGTGAATGATTTCTTGAGATTTTCAAAAGTTTTGAAATAATCAAGATGATCTTCGTCAACGTTGAGAATAACGGCGATGTCGGGCGATAAATCAAGGAAAGTATCAACAAATTCGCACGCTTCGCATACCATATGTTCGCTGTGGCCTACAAGACCGTTTGAACCCGTCAGAGGAAGCTTACCGCCGATAACAGCTGTGGGGTCGAACTCGGCTTCAATCATAACCTGAGTGAGCATTGAACAGGCGGTGGTTTTGCCGTGAGTGCCGCTGATGCAGATGCTGTTGGGATAAATTCTTGTTACCGCACCGAGAAGCTTGCTTCTTTCGAAAGTCGGGATTCCCGATTCCTTTGCCGCAACAAGCTCGGGGTTATCCTTGAGAAGCGCTGCCGTGTAAACAATCATTTCGGCGCCCTCAATATTCTCGGCTTTCTGACCCATATAAACGGGAATGCCGAGCGAACGGATTCTTGCCAGAGTATCGGTTTCGTTATTATCCGAACCGCTGAGCTTATAGCCTTCTTTATGAAGAATTTCGGCAAGCGGGCACATACCTGAGCCGCCGATTCCGATGAAATGTATTCTTTTGACTGATTTAAGCAAAATATCAATTTCAAACATAGAAAAATCTTCCTTTCCCAGTATCTTTTTATATTATATACTATTTAAAACAAAAAATAAAGGTCATTTTTAAATTTTCGCAGTAACGGCTTGTTGATGATAACATAAAATATTAGTATCAAAACCAAAGGGAGGTGCAAAATTGAAAACAGCAGACAGTTTTTTGATAATCGGCGGTGATACCCGTCAGATTTATATAGCGGAAAGTCTTGAAAGAAAAGGAAAAAAGGTGGCTGTTTACGGTTTGCCTGAGATAACAAGGAAGTGCGTTAAAGATGTGAAAAACACAATAAAATCAAGCAATGCGATTGTTCTTCCGTTGCCGTTTACAAAGGATAACAAAAATATTTTTTCGGTTGTACCGATTAAGGAATCCGTTGATGACATTTTAAACTGTGTCACGGAAGGTCAACTTGTTTTTGCGGGAATGCTTTCGAAAGGGGCGGAATCAAAAATAAAAAAGAACGGTGCGATTCCATTTGATTATTTTAAAAGAGAAGATGTAACGCTGATGAATACGGTTCCGACTGCTCAGGGAATTTTAAAAGCCATCATCGACAATGTTGATTACACAATCAGCTCGAGCAATTGCGCTGTTTTCGGTTACGGAAGGGTTGCAAAGGTGGCGGCGGATATACTTTCGGCAATCGGAGCAAAAGTAACAGTCTGTGCGAGAAAAAATTCTGATATTACTCTTGCGAAAATCAACGG
>JAZNFD010000314.1:0-11497 GCA_045588975.1 Acutalibacteraceae bacterium
AGTGTTGTCTTCCTAAGACCGCTTGGCCTCCGACTTCAGAAGAAGCTTCTTTTGCCCGTTAAAGAGGGCGAAAAGGGGCTTCGCCAGAGCGATGCCGTTTTTCATCATACCTCGAGGCTTTATCCTCTGATGCGTGAAGCATTCGGTGAATACGGCGGCGAAATTGATGCAATCGGTGTTTCCGAAAAACCGAGGGATGCAGAGGGGTCATATATGCCGTGCTTTCTTGTCGGCGTAAATGCCGCAAACTGTATCGGTGCGGCAACGGGCAAGACGGTTTACGGCTTTTCGCATCAATCGGGCCATATTGCGGCGGCGCTTTATTCGTGCGGCAAAACGGAATTGATGAAAGAAAAATTCATCGCGTTTCACGTTTCGGGCGGGACAAGCGAGATGCTTCTCGTTTCACCCGATGACAAAAACACTTTCGGTGTTGAGATTATCGGAGAAACGCTTGACCTCAATTGCGGACAGGTTGTTGACCGCAGCGGAGTGATGATGGGACTGCGTTTTCCGTGCGGAAAAGAGCTTGAAAAGCTTGCGCTTCAGAGTACGGAAAAATATAATCCCAAGGTATGCGTCAAGAACGGAAACTGCAGTCTTTCGGGTCTCGAAAACCAATGCAGAAAGATGCTTGACGGCGGTGAATCAAAGGAGAATGTTGCGAGATACTGCCTTGATTTCATCTGCAAAACTCTCGAAAAGATGACGGAATACGCAATAGCGGAATATGGCAGCCTTCCTTTTGTTTTTGCAGGCGGAGTAATGTCAAATTCCATCATCAGAGAAAAAATCCAAAGCAGATTCGGAGCAAGCTTTGCTGAGCCTGATTTTTCGTGCGATAACGCGGCGGGCATTGCTCTGCTTGCGGCTCTGAAAGGAGCTGATTCGGAATGAGCAACGGTGTTGTGCTGAGTGTCAGTCAGCTTAACAGATATGTAAAATCAATAATCGAGCAGGATATGAACCTGCAGACGGTTTTTGTTGAAGGTGAAATTTCGAATTTCACCAACCATTATAAAACGGGTCATTATTATATGACCATCAAAGATGAGAATTCTTCGATAAAAGCGGTTATGTTCAAAACGGCGAATATGAGGCTGAAATTCATGCCCGAAAACTCCATGAGAGTTATCATCAGGGGCAGAGTTGCTGTTTTTGAGCGTGACGGTCAGTATCAGCTTTATATCGATGATATGCAGCCCGACGGCACGGGAGCTCTCAGTCTTGCTTTTGAACAGCTTAAAAACAAGCTGGCAAAAGAAGGCCTTTTTGATGCAGAAAAGAAAAAAGCCATTCCCGCATATCCCGCACGTGTCGGTGTCGTGACTTCTCCGACGGGTGCGGCGATAAGGGATATAATAAATGTTATTTCACGCAGATTTCCGCTTGCGGAGCTTGTTTTTTGCCCCGTTGCGGTTCAGGGTGATTATGCTGCACCTCAGATAAAAGCCGCAATCGAGCTTTTTAATGAGAAAAAGGCGGCGGATGTGTTGATTGTCGGCAGAGGCGGCGGCTCGATTGAAGAGCTTTGGGCATTCAACGAGGAAATTGTTGCAAGAGCCGTTGCGGCAAGCGATATACCCGTCATTTCGGCGGTAGGTCACGAAACGGATTTTACAATCTGCGATTTTGCGGCGGATTTAAGAGCGCCGACTCCTTCGGCGGCAGCGGAGCTTGCGGTGCCTGACAGTTTTCAGCAAAAAGAAATGCTTCTCTCTGCTTTGAGAAGAATGGATTCCGCCGTGGCGGAAAAAATCGGCACTCAGCGTGCATTGCTTGAACTCAGAAAAGCATCGCTTGAGCGTCTGAGTCCGAAAAACTATATTGATAATCTCTGCGTCAGGTGCGACAGAGCCGTTATGGCAATGGATTCGGCGGTTAAGCAGAATGTTGCCGCAAAGCAAAAAGATTTTGCGTCGCTCTGTGCAAAGCTTGATGCAATGAGTCCTCTGAAAATTCTTGCCAGAGGCTACGGAGTCGCAAGCAAAGAGGGCAAAATAATATCCGATATAAATTCTGTCGATGTCGGCGATAAAATCGACGTTATGCTCAGCGGAGGAAATATCGGATGCGAAGTAACGGAAGTGAAGGTTAACTGATATGCAGAAATTGAACTATGAAAAAGCGGTTGAAAGGCTTGAAGAGATTGTGGACAAGCTCGAAAACGGTAATCTTCCGCTTGAAGATATGATGAAGCTCTATGAGGAGGGCACGGTGCTTGCCGCAAATTGCGCAAAAAGCCTTGAAGCGGCAGAACTTAAAATTACCGAACTTACCTCAGGAAAGGGCGAAAACTGATGTCAGATTTTGATAACAGAAGCAAAAAATATGTTGAATTAATAAATAGCGCAATATCGGAATATGTTTCGGAAAAATCATTCGGCGGCAGAGAATCGTCGGGTCTTGAGCTTATGCTCAAAGCTATGGCGTATTCGCTTGAAAACGGCGGCAAACGCATCAGACCGATGCTCACTCTTGAATTCTGCCGTGCCTGCGGCGGTGATTTTATGAAAGCGGTTCCGCTTGCTGTCGGTATTGAAATGATACACACATATTCGCTTATTCACGATGATTTGCCTTGTATGGATGACGATGATATGAGAAGAGGCAAGCCGTCGAGCCACAAGGTTTTCGGCGAGGCAAACGCGCTTCTTGCGGGCGATTCTCTTCTTACACTTGCATTTGAAACCGTGCTTTCCGCAGACGGACTCAGTGGCGATGCGAAGGCAAAAGCGGGTCTTGAGCTTGCAAAGGCTGCAGGATGCTCGGGGATGATAGCGGGTCAGGTTATGGATCTTGCCAATGAAGGTAAAACAGCTTCTCTTGATGAGGTCAGAGCAACCGACAGACGCAAAACCGGCGAGCTGATAAGGGTATCTGCTGTTCTCGGCTGTATTGTCGCAGGCGCAGATGAAGCAAAAATAAAAGCAGCTGAAGAATATTGTAATAATATCGGTCTTGCATTCCAGATAGTTGACGATATTCTTGATGTGACAAGTGACGAAGAAACTCTCGGCAAGCCTGTCGGAAGCGACAGCGAAAACGAAAAGTCAACCTATGTTTCGCTTCTCGGACTTGAAGAGTCATCGCATTATGCTTCGGAATTAACGGCAAATGCAAAAAAGTCACTTGAAATTTTCGGCAATGAAGGAGAATTTCTGATTGAGCTTGCGGACAGGCTTTCAACCAGAAAAAACTGATTTTTTATGGATAATCATATTCAGGAACTGAATATTCTTTCGAATATAAGCCAACCGTCCGATGTGAGGAAACTCAGCGACGGTGACCTTGAACTGCTATGCACCGAAATCCGTCAGAAACTGATTGATACCGTTGCATCAAACGGAGGCCACCTTGCTTCGAATCTCGGTACGGTTGAGCTTACTGTCGCTATTCACAAGTCGTTCAATTCACCCGACGATAAGATTGTGTGGGATGTCGGTCATCAGACTTATGCACACAAGCTTCTGACGGGCAGATTTGCCGAGTTTTCAACTCTCAGGAGGGAAAACGGCATTTCGGGATTTGTTCGTCCCGATGAAAGCGAGCACGACAGCTTTTATGAAGGTCACGCAGGCGTTTCGGTTTCACAAGCGGCAGGCATTGCGGCGGCAAATGCGGTCAAAGGTAACAAGAATTATGCGGTAGCGGTTATCGGCGACGGCTCATTCGGCAACGGAATGGTGTATGAAGCGCTTAACCACGCAGGCTCAACGAAGTCAAGGCTGATTGTTATTCTCAACGACAACGAAATGTCGATTTCCGAGAATGTCGGTGCAATGGCACGCTATCTTGCGAAAGTCCGTGCAAAGCCCGAGTATTACCGCTTCAAGGCAGGTACGGAAAAAACGCTCAAGAAAATTCCCGTCGTCGGTAAATCACTTGCAAATCATATATTCAGACTCAAAGCGACACTGAAAAATATTATTTATTCCAGCTCATTTTTTGAGGATCTGGGATTCAGATATATCGGACCCATTGACGGCCACGACATAAACGGACTTTGCGAAGCGATGAACAGCGCAAAGATGGTTTCCGCTCCTGTTGTCATTCACGTAAACACACTTAAGGGCAGGGGCTATGACTTTGCGGAGCTTTCTCCCGAAAAGTTCCACGGAATTTCAAAATTCGATGTTATCACGGGTGAGCCGCTCAGCTCTGGCGACAGTTTTTCTGCTCATTTCGGTAAATCACTATGTGATTTTGCTGCAAAAGATAAACGTATATGTGCGATAACCGCCGCAATGTCACTCGGCACGGGTCTTGACGGATTTTCAAAAGAATATCCCGAAAGATTTTTTGATGGCGGTATTGCCGAGGAGCATGCCGTTACTTTCGCAAGCGGTCTTTCCGCGGGCGGAATGATACCCGTTTTTGCGGTTTATTCAACCTTTCTTCAGAGATGCTTTGACCAGCTTGTGCACGACTGTGCGCTCCAGCGCAGAAAAACGGTTATTGCTGTTGACAGAGCAGGCTTTGTCGGTGAGGACGGCGAAACCCATCAGGGACTTTTTGATGTTTCGATTGCGCGAAGCATACCCAACACAACAGTTTACTCTCCCGCAACCTATGCGGAAATGAGCAAGGCATTTTATAATGCATTCTATAAAGACGAAAATCTTGTCATTGTCAGATATCCCAGAGGCAGTATGCCCGATAATGTTGAATCTGAAGCTGAAATCGGTGATTATACGGTTATCGGAAATACCGATGCGAAAACGGCTGTTGTCACTTACGGCAGACTGTATTTCAATGCAATCAAGGCTCGGAAAATGCTTGCGGATAAGGGCGTTGACATTAAAATAATAAAACTCAACAAAATCAAACCGCTTCCGGATGGGGCGGTTAAAGCGGCGCTCGCTTGCGAAAGAACATTCTTCTTTGAAGAAGGTATGCGGTGCGGCGGTGTTGCCGAAGAATTTGCGTCAAGACTGATTGAAAAAGGTTATGGCGGCAAATATTCAATAACTGCGGTTGACTGTGAATTTGTCAGCCACGCAAGTGTTGCAAGACTGATGGAAAAATATTCGATGAGTCCCGAAAAAATGGCTCTTCTGATAGAAAACGAGGTTTCTTTATGAGCGAAAAATTAAGGCTGGATGTTGCTGTTTTTGAAAGAGGCTTTGCCGAAACAAGAGAAAAGGCAAAAGCCATGATAATGGCAGGCAGCGTATATCTCAACGGTCAGAAGGCTCTCAAAGGCGGAGTCAATGTCAAAGAAACCGATGTTATTGAAGTCAGGGGAGCGGTCAATCCTTTTGTGAGCCGCGGAGGACTCAAACTTAATAAAGCGGTTTCGAGCTTCGGACTCGACCTTAACGACTGCATCTGTATGGACATCGGTGCGTCTACGGGCGGCTTTACCGACTGTATGCTCACAAACGGAGCAAAAAAGGTTTACGCAATCGATGTCGGATACGGTCAGCTTGCGTGGAAGCTTCGCTGTGACGAAAGGGTAGTCAACCTTGAACGCACGAATTTCCGCTACGTTACCCGTGAGCAGGTGCCAGATGAAGTTGATTTTGCATCTGTAGATGTATCTTTTATTTCCCTTAAATTGATTCTTCCTGTTATGCATACTCTTTTGCGTGACGGAGGTCAGTCGGTATGTCTTATAAAACCGCAGTTTGAAGCGGGTAAGGAAAATATAGGCAAAAAAGGCGTGGTCAGAGATAAATCCGTGCATGAAGATGTTGTTAAGAACATCACATCTTTTGCGAGTGAAAACGGATTCAAGGTCATTGATGTTGATTTTTCACCGATAAAAGGACCCGAGGGCAACATCGAATATCTAATGTACATAGAAAAATGTGGTGAAGGTGAGATGCTCTGGAACGGCTCCGTAGAAGAGCTTGTTGAGCGCTCGCACGAAAATCTTGATAAATAATCGGAGGTGAGAGAATGAAAATTGCTCTTATGCCGAATTTAACCCGCAAAGAAGCTTTCGGTGTAACCGAAGGAATCTGCAAAAGCCTTGAAAAGCTGGGTGCAAATTTTTGCTTTGATTGCGAATTTAAGGAGGATTTTGCATTTACGGGTGCGGATTTTTTGCCGTCAGATGAAGCAATCGACGGATGCGATGCGGTGATTGCAATCGGCGGTGACGGCTCGATAATTCACGCCGCAAAGCTTGCTGCCGTAAAGCAGAAGCCGATTCTCGGAGTCAACGCAGGCAGGCTTGCGTTTATGGCAGGTCTTGAAGATAACGAGCTTACTCTGCTGTCCAGACTTATTGAAGGCGATTACACGCTCGATAAAAGACTGATGCTCAAAACCGGAATAATACGTGACGGCGAAACTGTAAACTGTGACTACTGCGTCAACGATGCTCTTATTACCAACAAAGAGAAACAGCGTATGACGGCAATTGATGTTTCGCTTGACGGAAAGGTGTTTAACAGCTATCTTTGCGACGGTATTCTTGTTTCAACACCGACGGGGTCAACCGCATATTCTCTTTCGGCGGGCGGCCCGATAGTTGACCCTGAGCTTGAAAGCATTCTTCTGACTCCGCTTTGTCCGCATTCGCTCGTTGACCGTTCGCTCATATTCAGACCCGATGCGGTTATAACCGTTGAATCTGCAGAGGACAGTCCTCTATGCATTTCGAATGACGGAACGGAGCCTATGAAAATTGAACCGGGGTTCAAAGCTGTTGTTTCAAGAGCTGAATTCACGGCGAATTTCATCAGAATCAAGTCGGATAATTTTATTGATATTTTATATAAAAAGTTAGCGCAAAGAAGGTAAAAAACAAAGGAGTGTATAAAGTGAAAAAGAAAAGACATGAAGCAATAATCAGGCTTATCGAGCAGCATTGCCTGTCAACCCAGACAGACCTTCTTGAAATGCTCAAGGCAGAAGGCTTCGACACTACTCAGGCAACGATTTCAAGAGATATCAAGGATTTGAGACTCATCAAAAAGGTTGACGAGCTCGGCAGAAGCCGTTATGCGGTTGATACCGGTGATTCCGGCGAACTTCTCGGTAAGTACAGAAGCATTTTCGCTCATTCGGTAATTTCTGCCGACTATGCAGGCAACACAATTGTTGTTAAATGCTATACAGGTATGGCTCAGGCTGCGTGTGCGGCTCTTGATTCGATGCATTGGGAAGGTCTTGTCGGTACTCTCGCAGGTGACGACACCATCTTTGCTCTTTGCAGAACTCCCGAACACGCAAGCAAAATGAAGGATGCAATCGCAGAACTGATTTCCTGAAGGGAAGAATAAAACATTATGTTAATCGGTCTCAAAATTGAGAATATTGCCGTTATCGAGAGTGCTGAGCTTGAATTTGACAGCGGACTCAATGTTATGACGGGTGAAACGGGTGCGGGTAAATCCATTGTTATTGATGCGATTAATGCCGTGCTGGGCGAACGCACGTCCAGAGAGCTTATCCGTTCGGGCAGCGACAGCGCAAAGGTCTATGCTTCGTTTGCGGATATCGGAGCTGAAACCTGTAGTATTCTTGATGAAATGGGCATAGAAAAAATGCCCGATAATACCCTTGTGCTGAGCCGTTCGCTCAGCTTGTCGGGTAAAAATACTTGCCGAATCAACGGCTGTCCCGCAACGGTTTCCGCTTTGAAAGAAATAGGCGCAGGTCTGATAAACATACACGGTCAGCACGACAGTCAGGCTCTTCTTTCGCCCGATAAGCATTGCGGATTTATCGACAGTCTTGCCGAAAATGAAAGACTGAGAGCTGAATACAGAAATGTCTTTCTGAATCTTGTTTCGGTTAAGAAAGAGCTTGATTCTCTTTATGACACAAGGGATGAAAAAGCGGCTCGACTTGATTATCTCATGTTCCAGATCGATGAGATAACCGCCGCGAATGTCAGAATCGGCGAAAGGGACGAACTTTCGAAAGAGAAGGAACTTCTTCAGCACAGCAGTAAGGTTATCAAAGCACTTGAAAATGCGTATTCCGCACTCAAAAGTGAAAACGGAATTCTCACGGGTATTGAAGATTGTGCGGGAGAGCTTGAACGAGCCGCAAAATATTACGAAAGTGCCGAAAGCAGTGCAAAGGGCATAAGAGGAATTGCTTATGAGCTTGCCGATTATTCGACAGAAGTCAGAGCACTTTTAGACAGCTTCGACTATAATCCCGAAAGGCTTACCGCAATCAACGAAAGGCTTGATTTTCTTTACCGTCTGTCGATGAAATACGGCAAAGAAGAAGCGGATATACTGGATTATCTTGAAAGAGCACAAAAAGAAAAGAACGAAATTGGAATGTCCGATGAGAGAATATCCGAGCTTGAAGAAAAGCTCTATGCTCTTTCGGATGAGATAAAGATTCTTTCGGCTAAGCTTACGGAAAGCAGGATGACTGCTGCTTCACAATTCGAAAAGAGCGTTATGGCGGAGCTTGAATTTCTTGATATGCCGAAAGTAACATTTGTTGTTGACAGAAAACAGACTGCACTCACGTCAAAGGGTGCGGATGCGATAGAATTTTTAATCAGTGCAAACCCCGGTCAGGAGCCGAAACCCATTGCGAAGATCGCATCGGGCGGCGAGCTTTCAAGAATTATGCTTGCAATCAAGAATGTTCTTTCCGATAAGGATAATATCGGCACACTTATTTTTGATGAAATTGATACGGGCGTCAGCGGATCGGCGGCTGAGAAAATCGCACTTAAGCTTGGTGAGGTTTCAAAGGGCAGGCAGGTTATCTGCGTCACTCATCTTGCACGTATTGCGGCTCAGGCAGACTGCCATATGAAAATAATGAAATCCGTTGATGATGAGAAAACATACACTAAGATAGAAACACTCGATTTTGACGGCAGAGCCGCCGAAATCGCAAGAATATCGGGCGGCGGCAATATTACCGAGCTCCAGCTTGAAACCGCCCGTGAAATGCTTATAAACGCAAAGGAGAATCAGATATGAAATTCGGCGTGTGCGTAGGTACGGATATTGAAAAAATGAAACTCATCAAGGATATAGGTTATGATTATGCCGAAAGCCATTGCCAGGAGATTGCAAAAAAAGATAAGGAACATCTTGATGCAATGAAAGCAACGGGGCTTCCCGTTATTGCGGCAAACTGTTTTATCGGAATGAGGATTGTCGGCGAAGAAAAAGATGAGATAAAAATAAAGGAATATCTTGAAAAACTTTTTGAAAATGCATCTTATCTCGGACTCAGGCATCTTGTTTTCGGCTCTTCGGGTGCAAGAAGAATTCCCGACGGAATGAGCCTTGAAGAGGGCAGGGCAGAGATTGTGGATTTTCTTAAGAATCTTGTTGTGCCGCTTGCGGAAAAGTATAATCTTCCCGTTGCAATTGAGCCTCTCAGACCTGAGGAGTGCAATGCAATCAACACAATTGCAGACGGGGTTGCAATTGCCGAAAGAGTCAATTCGCCATTCGTAAAAGTTCTTGCCGACGTTGCTCATATGTATGTTCAGAATGAAACAACGGAAAGCCTTCTCGAGTATAAAGGCTGGATTATTCATACACATACTTCAAATCCCGATCCCGCCCCTTCTTTCGGCAAAAAAAGAGTCTATCCAAAAAAAGGAGATTCATTCTCTCAGGCATCATTTGTTGACGTACTCAAAACTATCGGTGTTGAGTATTGCTCAATCGAAGCGGACGTTATTGATTTTGAATCCGATGTAAAGGATGCATACGAAGTGTTAAATGGGCTTGTGTGATGAAGCTGACAGAAAAAGATGTTGTGCTTTTTTCGGGCGACTCCATAACCGACGGAAACCGCGGAAAAAGCATGGACTGCAATCATATTATGGGTCACGGATATCAGTATATTGTTGCGGGAAGGCTTGCTCTTGAGAATGCAGAGTCGATGCCGAAGTTTATCAATAAAGGATATTCAGGCGAAAATGCGATTGATTTGCTTGGAAAATGGAAAGAAGATGTTCTTGATAACAAACCCACGGTGCTGAGTATTCTTGTAGGTGTCAACGAAGGCGGTTACGGTTATTTCAACGGACTTACTCCCGACGGAGCAAGAGAAAGATATGAAACAAATCTCCGCGCAATCCTTGAACTGACAAGAAAAGAGCTCGGCGACATGAAAATTATCCTCTGCGAGCCTTTTTACTGCCCGCTTGATAAGTCGGATTATTCATACAGATTCACACCGCATCCCGATGGCGTCGAAGGTCCGTTTGAAAGACCCGACAGCCACGACCCCGAGGATTCCGTGACCTACCGCGAGGAGGTCAACAAGAGAATCAGAGCCGCCGCACCCAAAATAGCGGAGGACTACGGATGCATCTTTGTGCCTCTGTATGACAGAATTTACGAAGAAGCGGCAAGGTCGAGAATCGAATATTTTGTCTGGGACGGCACTCACCCCAGTATCGCAGGCCATATGCTGATTGCGGATGAATGGATGAAAGCTGTTCGCAATGCGTAATTAAACCGAAAACTCAATCTTGACAAACCATTATTCTATAATGTATAATACAATGCAATGGCAATGACGGGAAGAAGTAACCGTTAAATCCGTTTCAGAGAGTCCCCGGTCGGTGAAAGGGGATAACGGAAGGCGAGCGAAATACATCCCCGAGCCGCTTTGCTGAAAATAGCAGTAGGCAGAGCCGTGTGCGCCCGTTAAAGCGTAAGGGTATGTTATTTACCCGCCGAGGAGTTGTGCCGTGAGGCATTCTCAAATAGAGGTGGTACCGCGTTAATTCGCCCTCTGTCAGCAATGGCAGAGGGTTATTTTATTACTATGTAAACAATATCGAAAGGATGTTTTAATAATGCAGATTTATGAAGAACTTGTCGCAAGAGGACTTATTGCGCAGGTAACGGATGAAAAAGAAATCAGAGATCTTATCAACAACGGTAAGGCTGTTTTCTACATTGGTTTTGACCCCACGGCAGACAGCCTTCACGTTGGTCACTTTATGGCTCTTTGCCTTATGAAGAGACTCCAGATGGCAGGCAACAGACCTATCGCTCTTCTCGGCGGCGGCACAGGTATGATCGGCGACCCCTCGGGCAGAAGCGATCTCCGTCAGGTTCTTACCAAGGAAACAATTGAGCATAACGTTGAATGCTTCAAGAAGCAGATGAGCCGCTTCATCGAATTCGGTGAAGGCAAGGCAATGATGATCAACAATGCCGACTGGCTTCTCAGTCTTAACTATGTTGACGTTCTCCGCGAAGTAGGTGCTTGCTTCTCGGTTAACAATATGCTCCGCGCGGAATGCTATAAGCAGAGAATGGAAAAGGGACTTTCTTTCCTTGAGTTCAACTATATGATTATGCAGAGCTATGACTTCTATCATCTCTTTAAGGAATACGGCTGCAATATGCAGTTCGGCGGCGATGATCAGTGGTCAAATATGCTCGGCGGCACAGAGCTTATCAGAAAGAAGCTCGGCAAGGATGCATATGCAATGACCATCACTCTCCTTCTCAACTCCGAGGGTAAGAAGATGGGTAAGACCGCTTCGGGTGCTGTATGGCTTGACCCCGAAAAGACCTCACCCTATGAG
>JAZNFD010000315.1:0-7601 GCA_045588975.1 Acutalibacteraceae bacterium
GGCACAGCGGCTCTGATGCCTGCAAGAGCCATTTCGGCGCTTGTTAATGCGTTGGAAGCACCTGCGGCATTTCTGCTCTGGCAGGGCATCTCAACAAGACCCGCAATCGGGTCGCAGACAAGACCGAGCATATTGCTGATGGTGATTGAAGCGGCGTCAAGACATTGTTCGGGTGTTCCGCCCATCATCTCAACCGCGGCGGCTGATGCCATGGCGGCGGCAGAGCCGATTTCCGCCTGGCAGCCTGCTTCCGCACCCGAAACGGATGCGTTCTTCATCAGCAGGCAACCGATTGCGCCTGCAGTAAATAAGCCGTTCATAACCGTTTCTTCCGAAAGTCCGAATTCTTCTTCGAGAGCAAAAAGTACTGCGGGCAGAACACCTGCCGAGCCTGCTGTCGGTGCGGCAACGATAACACCCATTGATGCGTTCACTTCAAGCACCGCCTGAGAATAAATCAACGCTTTTGTCAGAACGTCTCCGCAGATGGATTTGCCTTCGGCTCTTCTTTTTTCAAGCTTCGAAGCTTCGCCGCCTATCATTCCGCCCATAGATCGCATAATGTTTGTCAGCGGCTCGTGAGCCGAGTTGCGCATTATGCCGAGCGACTTTTTCATTCTTTTTTCAACTTCGTCAGCATCATGTTCTCCGTAAACGATTTCACGCAGACGCATAACGGCTGAAATGGGTTTATTCTCTTTTTTACATAATTCAAGTAATTCTTCCGCTGTATTAAAATCCATTCCTGCTCACCCCTTATCTGCGTATCAGCATAGTTTCTCTGACGAAAGGATTTCTTTCGATTTCTTCAACCGCATCCGACGTTATTTCGGCATCGGATTCGATAATCATATAGGCATCTCCGCCCTTTGTTTCGCGGTAAACACGCAGAAATGCGATGTTGACGTGCATTTTTCCGAATACATTCGTGACTTTTGAAATAACACCGGGATGGTCTCTGTGTATAACAATAAGAGCGTGATATTCGCCCGTGAAATGCACCTTGACTCCGTTGATTTTTGTCAGCTTCACCTTGCCTCCGCCGAGCGATTCGCCCCTGACGGTCAGCTTCTGACCCGATATATCTTCGATTAACATATCAACCGTGTTGGGATGAATGTCGGTTTCGACGGTGTTGGGAGTAAACGAGAATTCTATCCCCTCTTTTTCGGCAATTTCAAACGAATCACGGATTCTGACGTCATCAGTTTCAAAACCCATGATGCCGCCGAGCAAGGCTCTGTCCGTACCGTGGCCTTTGTAAGTCTGTGCGAAAGAGCCGTAAAGAATAAAATCAACCTTTTTTATTTTTCTGTGAAGCATTTTTCCCGCAAGCCTTGCAATTGAAGCCGCACCTGCGGTATGCGAGCTTGACGGGCCGACCATATTGGGGCCGATAACCTCAAAAACACTTATGAAAGCCATTTTCAATCTCCTTATCTGAGAATTCAACATATCAATTATATTTAATCGGAGCTTTAAAGTCAACACACATCGGAACAATCGCAAAAATTGTAAAAAAAACTTGATTTTTAACAAACTGTGACTTATAATCAATGTATAATTATAATATAATAACAGGTGTTGCGTAATGGATCTTTTGAAGCAGAGAATTGTTGAGCAGGGCAAGGCAATCGACTCGGATATCGTTAAAGTTGATATGTTTCTCAACCATCAGATTGATGTGGATCTCCTTTGCGAAATCGGTAAGGAATTCCGCAGAATTTTTGATTCAACCGAAATCACCAAAATCGTTACCATCGAAGCATCGGGCATCGGTATTGCATGCATTGCGGCGCAGTATTTTTCGGTTCCCGTAGTTTTCGCCAAAAAAGGTGCAAACAGAAACGTCGGCGATAACATCTATAAAGCGGATGTTTATTCATTCACGAAGGGCGTAACAACAACTATCGGTATTTCCAAAGATTATATCTCCCCCGATGACCGCATACTGATAATAGATGACTTTATGGCAAACGGAAAAGCCGTTCACGGTCTTATCAACATCATCAATCAGGCGGGCGCATCGGTTGAAGGCATCGGAATCGTTATTGAAAAAGGATTCCAGCCGGGCGGCGATGCACTCCGTTCCCTCGGCTACAGAGTTGAGTCACTTGCAATCATCAAGGCCATAGATGACGGTAAAGTCATTTTTGGATAAATTATTTTTTACGGAGGTAAAAAAATGAAGACATTCAGAAAAGTTCTCGCAATTCTCCTCGCTCTTGCTTTTGTATTCGGACTCGCAGCTTGCGGCGGCAACGAAAATAATCCCGCAACCGAATCAGACGCAAATGTTGAGCAGACAGTCGCTGCAGGCGAAAAAATCAAAGTAGGCTTTATTTATCTTCACGACGAAAATTCAACATACGACAACAACTTCATCAAGGCTGCAAAGGCTGCCTGCGAAGCTCTCGGTGTTGAATACATCTCAAAGGTTAACATTCCCGAAGGCGCAGAGTGCAAGGAAGCAGCACTCGACCTCGTTGACAACGGATGTAACATTATCTTTGCTGACAGCTTCGGTCACGAACCCTATATGGTTGAAGCTGCAAAGGAATGCCCCGATGTTGAATTCTGCCACGCAACCGGCACAACAGCTCACACTCAGGATCTCCCCAACTTCCACAATGCATTCGCATCAATCTACGAAGGCAGATATCTTGCAGGCGTTGCAGCAGGTATGAAGCTCAACGAAATGATCGCAGCTGGCAAAATCACTGCTGATCAGGCTAAGATGGGTTATGTCGGCGCATGGACTTACGCAGAAGTTGTTTCGGGTTACACTTCATTCTACCTCGGCGCAAAGTCAGTCTGCCCCAGCGTAACAATGGAAGTTCAGTTCACAGGCAGCTGGTACGACGAAATGGCTGAAAAAGAAGCTGCAGAGCTTCTCATCAGCAACAAGTGCGTTCTTATCAGCCAGCACGCTGACTCATGGGGCGCTCCCACAGCTTGCGAAACAGCAGGCGTTCCCAACGTTTCCTACAACGGCAGCACAGTTTCCGCTTGCCCCAACACATTCATCATTTCTTCAAGAATCAACTGGGAACCCTACTTCAAGTATATGATCGAATCCGTTATGAACGGCACCGAAATCGCTGACGACTGGTGCGGCGGTATCGCAGAAGGTTCTGTAGAGCTCAGCGAAATCAACAACGCAGCTGCAGCAGCAGGCACAGCTGAAAAGATTGAAGAAGTCAAGGCAGGTCTTGCTGACGGTTCAATCAAGGTGTTCGACACCGATACTTTCACGGTTAACGGCGAAAAGCTTGACAGCTATATGGCAGACGTTGACACAGATTCTGCTTACACTCCCGACACAGAAGTTATTGCAGACGGTTATTTCCACGAATCGGAATACCGCTCAGCTCCTTACTTCGACCTCAAGATCGACGGCATCAAGCTTCTCAACGAGGCATATTAATTCCTATTAAAATTCAGGCGGAGCTAACCACTCCGCCTTATCATTATTTTATTCTGAAAAGATTGTTCAGTCTCTGAGGAATCTTTTGAAAGTAAAATCGCAGGAGGTTAAACAGTGAACGTTCCCGCCATTGAATTAAAAAATATAACCAAAACATTCGGTAACGTTGTTGCCAACAAGAATGTTTCTCTCACCGTCAACAAGGGTGAGATTCTCTCGATTCTGGGTGAAAACGGAAGCGGCAAAACAACGCTGATGAATATGATTTCGGGTATCTATTTCCCCGACAGCGGCCATATCTTCATTGACGGTAAGGAGGTTGTTATCCGCTCCCCCAAGGATGCTTTTGACCATAAAATCGGTATGATTCATCAGCATTTCAAGCTTGTTGACGTGTTCGGTGCAACCGAAAATATTGTTCTCGGCATCGATGACAAATCGAAATTCAATCTCAAGGAATCCACCAAAAAAATCAAGGAAATAACCGACAAATACGGCTTTGAGATTGATTTCAACAAGAAGATTTATGAAATGTCCGTTTCCGAAAAACAGACTGTCGAAATCGTCAAGGTGCTTTATAAGGGGGCAGATATTCTTATTCTCGACGAGCCGACAGCCGTTCTCACTCCGCAGGAAACCCAGAAGCTTTTTGCCGTTCTGCGCAAAATGAAGGAGAGCGGAAAATCAATCATCATCATTACGCACAAGCTTCACGAAGTTCTTTCTCTTTCGGATAAGGTAGCCGTTCTCAGAAAGGGCGAATATATCGGCACGGTTGAAACAAAAAACACCAACGAATCCGAACTCACCGAAATGATGGTGGGTCAGAAGGTTGAGCTTAACATCGACCGCACCGAGCCTCATGACTGCAAAAAAAGACTTGAAGTAATGAACATCAGCTGCGTCAACCGTGAAGGCATCAAGGTGCTTGATAACATTTCATTCACGGCTTTTTCGGGCGAAATCCTCGGCATCGCAGGTATTGCGGGCAGCGGTCAGCGTGAGCTTCTCGAATCTATTGCAGGTCTGCAGAAGCCCAATGACGGAAATATTCTTTATACCGACCCCAAAACGGGCAAAATCGACAATCTCCGTGACAAAACACCCGTTCAGATCAGAGACCTCGGCGTCAGACTTTCATTTGTTCCCGAAGACAGACTCGGAATGGGTCTTGTCGGCAATATGGATATTGTTGACAATATGATGCTCCGCAGCTATAAAAAAGGTAAATCGCTTTTTGTCGACAGAAAGCAGCCTAAAAATCTTGCTAAGAAAATTATCGAAGACCTCGGTGTCGTCACTCCCGGCACTTCAACACCCGTCAGAAGACTTTCGGGCGGCAACGTTCAGAAAATTCTTGTCGGCAGAGAAATTGCCGCTTCGCCGACAGTACTTATGGCGGCATATCCCGTCAGAGGTCTTGACATCAATTCATCCTATCTGATTTATAATCTTCTCAACAATCAGAAAGAAAACGGTGTTGCCGTTATCTTCGTCGGCGAAGATCTCGACGTTCTTCTCGAGCTTTGCGACCGAATTATGGTTATCAGCTCAGGCACGATTTCGGGTATTGTTGACGCAAGAACCGCAACCAAAGAAGAGCTCGGTCTGCTGATGACAAAACACGGAGGTGAAAACAATGAGTAATGAAAATAAGATCAGAGAGCCTTTGTTTCACATCGTAAAACGAGGCACACTTCCCCTCTGGCAGTCGTGGACAATCAGAATTTTATCCATCGTTGTTTCACTTATAGTCTGCGGTGTTGTCACCATTATCCTCACGGGCGAAAACCCGATAAATGTCTATTCAACACTTATCAAAGGCGCAATCGGTTCCGAACGCAGAATCTGGTCATTGATGCAGAACGTCGCAATTCTTCTTTGCATTTCACTTGCCGTTACTCCCGCATTCAAAATGAAATTCTGGAATATCGGGGCGGAAGGTCAGGTGCTTATGGGCGGACTTGCAACCGCCGCCTGTATGATTTACTTCGGCGAATCGCTTCCTCCCGCCGTTCTTTTCCCCGTAATGATTATCGCAAGCATTGTTGCGGGCGCAATCTGGGCGGTTATCCCCGCTTTCTTCAAAGCATACTGGAACACCAACGAAACTCTCTTCACCCTTATGATGAACTACATTGCAATGCAGATTGTTTCGTATTTTGTATTCCTTCATTCAAATCCCGTCGGCTCGGGTAAAATCGGCATCATTAATGCCGCTACGGAAGCAGGCTGGCTCCCGAAAATCGGCGGTAAATCCTATCTTTTCAACATCATCATCGTTGCCGTACTCACAATCGGAATGTATATTTATCTCAAATTTAACAAGCACGGCTATGAAATCGCAGTTGTCGGCGAAAGCGAAAACACCGCAAAATATGTCGGCATCAACGTTAAGAAAGTTATTATCCGCACAATGCTTCTTTCGGGCGCAGTCTGCGGCATTGCGGGTCTTCTCCTCGTTTCGGGCACCGACCATTCGGTTGCAAAAGAAACGGTCGGCGGCAGAGGTTTCACCGCTATTATGGTTTCGTGGCTTGCGAAGTTCAATCCGATTTATATGATTCTTACATCGCTTCTGATTGTTTTCCTTGAAAAGGGTGCAATTCAGATTTCAACCGATTTCGGTCTCAACAACTCATTCTCCGATATACTTACGGGCATCATCATCTTCTTCATTATCGGCAGCGAATTTTTCGTTAACTACACCGTTAAATTCAGACACAAGGAGGGAACAAAATAATGATTATTGCATTCATTCAGAGAGCAATCGTTCAGGGTATCCCTCTTTTATTCGGTTCAACGGGTGAAATCATAACCGAAAAAGCAGGCCACCTCAACCTCGGTACTGCGGGCGTTATGTATGTCGGCGGCATTTCGGGCGTTATCGGTGCATTCATTTATGAAAACTCCGTTGAAACGGTTAACCCCGTTCTTGCGGTTCTAATTCCGATTTTAACCTCAATTCTCGGCTCACTTATCATGGGTCTGATTTACTCGGTGCTTACCGTCACCCTCAGAGCGAATCAGAATGTTACGGGTCTTGCACTCACTACTTTCGGCGTCGGCGTGGGCAACTTCTTCGGCGGCTCGCTCATCAAGCTTACCAACAGTGAGCTTCCTTCAATCGCACTTACCGCAACAAGCAACTGCTTCAAGACGAAAATTCCCTTTGCGGATAAACTCGGCTGGTTCGGCGATATTTTTCTTTCTTACAGCTTCCTTGCTTATGTTGCAATTATTATTGCAATTCTGACTGCATTTTTCTTCAACAAAACAAGACACGGCCTCAGCCTTCGCGCAATCGGCGAAAATCCCGCAACAGCCGATGCGGCAGGCATCAACGTCACAAAATATAAATATCTCGCAACCTGCACGGGCAGTATCATCGCAGGTCTCGGCGGTCTTTATTACGTTATGGACTATGCTTGCGGAGTCTGGTCAAACGACGGCTTCGGTGACAGAGGATGGCTCGCAATCGCTCTTGTTATCTTCGCAGTCTGGAAACCCAACATCAGCATTTTCGGCTCGATTCTTTTCGGCGGACTTCTAATTGTTCACAACTACATTCCCAACCTTACAATGGCTTCTCAGGAAATCTTCAAGATGACTCCTTATCTTGTTACGATTCTTGTTCTTATCGTAATCAGTATGAAGCGCAAGCGTGAGAATCTTCCCCCTGCAAGTCTCGGTCTTTCATATTTCAGAGAGGAAAGATAAAGTCAATTATGTAATATTTACCCTCCGTATTTCATATTTTTTATTAATATGATTTCGGAGGGATATTTTTTGAAAACAGATGTTGAGCAGAGAGCCGTAGAGCTTGCGGAATATATAATAGAAAACAAAACAACAGTTCGTGCCGCTGCAAAAAAATTCGGTGTTTCCAAAAGCACGGTTTTTGTTGACGTGAGTGAAAGGCTGAAAAAACTCAATCCGTCTTTATATAATGACGTCAGAAAAATTCTTGACGTCAACAAAGCCGAAAGACACATCAGAGGCGGTATGGCTACCAGACAAAAATTTTTAAAATAATTGATTATATTATTGAATTTGCCAAAAACATATGATAAAATCATAAAGAAAAGTAGGGCTAACCCGAATTATATAAGAAAGGACCAAAAAAATGAAGCAGCTTAAAATAGGCATCATCGGTGCCGGCAGAATCGGTTCT
>JAZNFD010000316.1:0-9264 GCA_045588975.1 Acutalibacteraceae bacterium
GCAATGTTTACAAAAGCATTACAAAAAGTTCATCGTAAAAGAAGGATTTTCCTTGATTTTCGGAGCAAGCTCTGCCTAGAGTGACTACATTCGAACTCCATACGGTTTTGAAAGGCAACTTTCCGCCACAGCTGCGTTAAAAACCTTTGAAATAACCTCGTATTCCTGCAGATTTTTGCCTTGCTGTGACAAAAATTTGCTCTTTCAAAACTGCGAAGCACCGAAAAGGTCGCAGTTTTGATTCTGCGGAGTGTTTCTTTTCTGAATGCATACTGTCGTATGGCGAAAAAAACGCTTCGATGGGTCGAAAATCCGACCTTTACGGCGTATTTAGTTCGAATCATTTCACTCTGGGAGGAATTCTCTATGGCAACAATAAAATTCAAGGATGTCACAAAGTCGTTTGACAACGGCAAGGTAACCGTTATTCCCGGACTTACGCTTGATATAAAAGACAAGGAGTTTATCACAATTGTCGGCCCGTCAGGCTGCGGTAAATCAACCACCCTACGGATGATTGCGGGACTTGAGGCTGTTTCATCGGGGGAGCTTTACATCAATGACAAGCTGGTAAACAATGTTCCGCCAAAGGACCGTGACATAGCAATGGTGTTCCAGAGCTACGCACTTTATCCTCATATGACGGTATATAAAAACATGGCGTTCGCCCTCAAGCTCAGGAAGGTTCCGAAAGAAGAAATCGATGAAAAAGTAATGTGGGCGGCAAAGATTCTTGACATTGAGCCTTACCTTGACCGCAAGCCCCGTGCTCTTTCGGGCGGTCAGCGTCAGCGTGTTGCCCTTGGCAGAGCAATGGTCAGAAATCCGAAGGTTTTTCTGCTCGATGAGCCTCTTTCAAACCTTGATGCGAAGCTTCGCACAGAGATGAGAAGCCAGATTACAAGACTCCACAAAAAACTGCAGACAACCTTTGTTTACGTCACACACGACCAAACCGAAGCAATGACGATGGCAGACCGAATTGTTGTTATGGATAAGGGTGTTATTCAGCAATACGACACTCCTCAGAAGCTTTACAGCGAGCCTGCAAATATGTTTGTCGCAGGCTTTATCGGCTCACCGCAGATGAATTTTATTGATGCGGAAATTATCAAAGACGGAAAAGATATAAAAGTATGTTTTTCGGGATATAAGCTTAATATTCCCGAAGAAAAAAAGCCAAAGCTTGAAAAATATATCGGCAAAGAAATAATCCTCGGAGTTCGCCCCGAGCATATTTTTACCGACGATTCATCACACACAGAAAAACGGAGCTGTTCACTTGACGTCACGGCAGAAATCGCAGAGATGACGGGTAGTGAAACCAACGTTTATTTCGACCTCGGCGGCAATAAGCACATCGCAAGAATAAAGTCGGAAAAACGCATAGCAAGCGGAGACACCGTCAGACTGTATATTGACGAAAAATCAGTCCATTTCTTTGACAAAGAAACGACTTGTGCCATATAAAACACAAATGCTGTTGCACCGATTACGATGCAACAGCATTTATTATTCCGGTATATTAATCTTCAAATCTTTTTGAAAGCCATGTTGCGCAAAGCTCAAACCATCCTCTGATATGAGCGCAATAGTCTGCTTCTGCTTTCGAATAAACCGTTCTGTCTGCGAGTGAAAATCCGTGATATCCCTTTTCGTAAATATGCATTTCAAAGGGGATACTTCTCTTATTGAGTGCAGATGCGTAAGCAAGTGAATTCTCAATCGGAACAAGGTTATCGGCGCAAGCTGATATGATGAATGCAGGCGGTGTTTTATCATCTACCTTATCATCAAGACCGGGCACGGGGAATGCAAGAATTTTACCGATTGATTCAAGAATGCAGGGATAAACAAGAATGCTTGCCGCGGGTCGGATATCCCCCATTGTTGAAACTGCGGCACAAAGATGACCGCCTGCCGAAAATCCGATTGCCGCAATTTTCTCCTTATCAACGCCCCAGTCATCGGCATTTTCGTGAATTATCTTCATTGCCTCGTTCACATCGGCAAACGGCATTGAGAAATCATAACCTTTGTTATGACCGACAGTATAACGGAGAATAAATGCCGCATATCCCTTTGCAATAAATGAAAATGCAATGGGTTCTGCCTCACGGTCTGAACACATACTGTAGCCGCCGCCCGGAATGACAAGCACGGCGGGTCGGATATCCATATGCGCCATTTCGGGTGATTTATCGGGCAGATAAACGGTGAGACTTGCAAGCTTGTTCGTAAGTTTGATTTCAATTATTTTCATATAATTCACCTCGGTTTATTCATCGGGCAGACCTTCATGCAGATACCGCAGACCGCTCCCCTTCCTATTTTCTGAAACTTTGTTTTCATATACTGACTGCACGCTTCGGGGTCAAAAATCTCTTCTCTCGGAACACCCGGAGCCCAGTCGCCACCCTTGATTGCCTTTGCGGGGCAAGCCTTGACGCAGATATCACATCCGTTGCAGATACTTTTTGCAAGCGTGTTATCGCATTCGAACGGACAGTCGGTAAAAAGTGTGCCCAAGCGGACATAGCTGCCGTATTCATTGTGCAGAAACAGAGAATTTCTGCCGATTGAGCCGAGTCCCGCAAGGCAGGCACCTTTTTTATGCGAATATCTCGCCATATAGTTCCAGCCGTCTTTATTAATGCTCTGCGATGCGGCAACGGTTATGTATTTATAGCCTTTTCTCTGCAGAAACATTCCCGCCTGAAGAAGCATTGAATCAATGAATGCATTCACGTTACGGTAATGGTTGAAATAGGTGTGTGTAGGCTCATCTTCTATTTCATCGATGATGCTTTCGGAAAGACGCGCAACAATGCTCACACCGTAAGGCAGATTTTCCTCACCGTCGTCGACCTTGAAAAAGCCGACATCCGCAACACCCTTTTCAAGCAGAAAAGCCCTGAGTTCTTCCTGAATGCTCATCATTTTGCCACCTTTGTTTCAAAGCAGAGCCAGCCGCCGCTTTCGTGACGTGCAATAACCTCAAGTCCGTTTGCTGCAAATGCGGCAAGAACATCATCTTCTCTGGGCACAATAATGCCCGAAGTAATAAACACCGCATCGGGATTCATATAATCCTTTACATTTTCACAGATGCTGACGATGATATCAGCGACAATGTTGGCTGCAATAATATCGAATTTGCCCTTGACCTTATCGGTTGTTGAGCCTTTAAGAACGGTAAACTTCGGCTCTTCAAAGCCGTTTGTCTTGCCGTTTTCGATTGCGGTTTTGACTGCAAGCGCATCAATATCAACACCCACAGCGCTATCCGCACCTAAAAGAAGGCACGCAACGGAAAGAATTCCGCTTCCGCAACCGATATCAAGCACGGTTTTTCCCGGATTCGCATATTTTTCAAGCGTTTCAAGACAGAGTCTTGTTGTGTCGTGAGTGCCCGAACCGAATGCAAGGCCGGGTTCGAGGTGGATAACCGCTCTGTTACCCGCATCATATTCTTCCTCCCAGATGGGACGGATAAGAAGTCTGTCTCCGACGGGCATGGGCTTGAAATACTTTTTCCAGTTATTCTCCCAATCCTCATTTTTGCAGACGTTCTCATCGATTTCGCATTCGATACCCTCTGCGGAATATCTCTCCGTTAGGAACGAAACCGCTTCTGCGGGATTTTCTTCGGGTGAAATATAGATATGAACTATGCCCTTGCTTCTGTCTTTTGCAAGAAGGTCCTCATCAATCAGATCGATTCTCGCAATCTCCCAGGCTTCCTGCTCAAGAGTACGGTAATCCTCAATATAAATACCGTAAGGCACAGCCATCTGGGCGATATCGCCCGCTCTGTCAACATCATCTGCGTTTACTGTTATTTTAATTTCTGTCCAATCCATTTTTATATCTCCGATTAATTAAGCTCAACTCCGCCGTCGGGAGCTTTGCCGTGATTATAAAGATTTCTGTTTTCAAGTGCCCACTGTCTGGGAGTGAATGTGCCTTCGTCAACTGCCTGCACCGCCGAATGCATTTCGTAAAGACGTGCATCCATAAGGTCAAGCTGTGAAAGAAGCTCCGCTTCAATAAACATCGGAAGCTTTGCGGCACCGAATTCGGGAGTGCCGTGATGCGAAATAAGCATATGCTCAACGAGAGTCAGCGTTTCGCGGCTGATGCCGAGGCTTGTACCGATTCTGTCAATATTGATCGCACCCATTACAAGATGGCCGAGGAGGTTACCTCTCACCGTATATTCGCTTGCGATGCCCGTTTCGGATGCCTGAAGCTCTTCGATTTTTGCGATATCGTGGAGAATTGCACCCGAACAAAGCAAATCATAATTGACAAATTTATATATTTCGCAAACTCCCTTTGCAAGACGCAGAATAGAGAGGGTATGCATAAGCAATCCGCTTCTGACGGCATGGTGAAGATTCTTCGCTGCAGGCCAATAGATAAGCTTATCTCTGTATTCCTCGATAACCGCAAAAACAAGCTTTTTAAGCTCCTCATCAACGAAAGAATCAACAATTTTTTCAACCTCAGCAAGCATAACCTCGCCCGTAAGCACAGCCGAAGGTACATAATCCTCAATCGCGACCTCGTCCTCGGGCAAAACGTGGCGGATTCTTTCAACTCTGAACTGAAGTGTGTCGTTAAAAGGCACATAAGTTCCTCTGACCTTCACAAAGTCAAATGTTTTAAATGTATTTGAAGGTGATTCCTTATAGTCCCAGAGCTTTGCACTTATCTCACCGCTGTTATCGGCAAGGATAAGGTCAAGATAAGGCACGCCTTTTGCAGTCTGTTTCTTTTCAACGGATTTTACAAGGCAGAAGCCCTCGTGTGCTCCTGCCCCTCCGACGGGTGTGAAATTCATAAAAATTTCCTTCTTTCAGATATATATACAATACTATATCATATATCGGATAAAATTACAAACCAAAAATTAATCAAATTTATATTGACAAATAAAATGTGAGTACTATAATAAAAACAACAATAATTCTCGGGGCGGGGTGAGATTCCCCACCGGCGGTGACGGTAAATAATTACAAAAACACTTTCGAATAATTGACGAGAAGATTTTTTGTCAATCAGCAACAAAAACGCAGGCAATACTTTGTGTATTAACGAGGATTTTGTTGTATGAGTGACGGAAAATATTCCGTCAAGAAGCGATAATGTTTTTGCAATTATTTACCCCAGTCCGCTAACTGCTTTTGCAGCCGATACGGTGAAACTCCGTAACCGACGGTATGGTAACAGAGATTACTTGAGTCCGGATGACAGAGAATGCGATTCAAGGAGCATTTCGCCCTGCATTTATTGCAGGGCTTTTGTTTTTTATCGCTCTCCGAGCAAAAAAGGAGCAAAAAAGATATGAAAAACTCAGCAACGGAAAAAGTAGTCAAAACAGCCATAATGGCAATGCTCACAGCGCTCTCAATAGTGCTTGTTTATGTTATTCACTTCCCTCTCATCCCCGCCGCACCGTTTCTTGAATATGATGCGGCAGACGTACCTGTGCTTATCGGTGCGATGATGCTCGGACCTATCCCCGGGCTTGTTATCCTTCTTGCAGTCTGCCTCATTCAGGCAATAACAGTCAGCGCGGCAAGCGGATGGATAGGCTTTATGATGCATTTCATCGCATCCTCCGTGCTTGTGCTGATTTCATCAATTATTTATAAACGCAAAAAATCAACGGCAAGTCTTATCATCGGACTTGTTCTGGGGTCAATTGCAATGACTGTTGTTATGATTCCTCTCAACCTTATTTTTACGGGAATTTTTATGGGTGCCGGCACTCAGGCAGTTGTCGGAATGCTCATCCCCGCAATTATTCCGTTCAATCTTCTCAAAGCAGGAATAAATTCAGCAATCACCTTTGCGGTTTTCACACCCATTGCAGGAATTCTCAAGAAATATGTAAAAGGTAAATAATTATGATAATTCATCCTATCCCTCCGCTTTTCAACGAAGAATCGGAGACGCTGATACTCGGCTCATTTCCGTCGGTCAAATCGAGAGAAGCCGCCTTCTTTTACGGTCATCCGCAAAACAGATTCTGGACAGTTGTTGCCGAAATATACGGATACGATAAACCTCAGACCGTTGAAGAAAAAACAAAGCTTATTCTTGAAAATAAACTTGCAATGTGGGATGTTATCGAATCCTGCGAAATCGAAGGCAGCGCCGACAGCACAATAACCAACGTTACGGCAAACGATTTGAGCATCATTCTCAGCAACAGCAAGGTTGACAGAATTTTCGTCAACGGCAAAACAGCCGAAAAATATTATAAAAAATATACCTATCCGAAAACGGGAATAAAAGCAGTCTGTTTGCCGTCAACAAGTCCCGCAAACGCCGCTTGGAATGTTAAAAGGCTCGTTGATGCGTGGAAAATTATAAAGAAATAGTATTTAACCCTCTGATTGTCAGAGGGTTGTTTTTTAACATCAGAACAAACAATTGAATATAATAAGAATACAAAGACAAGCAATTTTGAATTTTTTTGCTCCCCGCATTCAAAACTGCGTTTAATTTGCCTGACAAGTGCCAAAAATAGTGATGTAAGTTAAACTTAATCTTCAGGAGTGATTGATTTATGAACGTTAAACGGGGAGAAATTTATTACGCAGATCTGAGTCCTGTTATCGGCTCGGAGCAAGGCGGCACAAGACCCGTGCTCATTGTTCAGAACGATGTCGGCAACAAATTCAGTCCGACGGTCATTGCCGCTGCAATAACAAGCCAGAGATTCAAAACAAGTCTGCCCACACATATAAGGGTCAATGCCGACGGTTGCGGACTTGCGAAGGATTCAATCGTTCTTCTCGAACAGGTACGTACTCTCGATAAAAAAAGACTCAGAGAAAAAATGGGCATCCTTGATGAAACCGATATGCTCAGGGTAGACAGAGCACTTTCTGTCAGCCTCGGTATCGGAATTGCGGAATAAAGAGCAGCACCCTCAGCAAACAGCCGAGGGTGCATTTTGTTTTTATAACAACAATTTTCTTTTATCTGCAGTTTCGGGTTCGGGACGCTCTGCGTTCATTGCATTGCTGTTCATTACAAAGCCGAGAATCTGCGCCGCATTACGCTGAAGCTCACCGTGTGTTATGCCGTCGGGTTTGCCGAGAGTTTCAAGAAGCGTTCCGTCGGGCTTACGTCTGCCGGTTCTGTCACCGCCGGGCATAAGCACATTAACTCCCGCACGCACTCTGTATGCCTGCTTACGGAGTTTCGGGAATTCAAGAGACTTCGAGTCACGCATCCACCAGTCGGTCATTACGTTGCCTTCATATCCCCACTCGCCTCTGAGAATTCTCTCACAAAGTTCGTAATTATAATGACCCCAGACACCGTTGATTTTATTATAGGAGGTCATTATATTCTGCGGTTTCGCTGTTTTTACGCATATTTCAAAACCCTTGAGATAAATCTCTCGGAGTGCTCTTTCGGAAAGAATTGAATCGTTATGAGTTCTGTTGGTTTCCTGATTGTTGCAGGCAAAATGCTTGGGACAAGCGGAAACACCCGTTTTCTGGATGCCTTTTACGAAAGCAGATGCCATAACACCCGTCAGATACGGATCCTCCGAGAAGTATTCGAAGTTTCTGCCGCAAAGCGGGTTTCTGTGGATATTCATACCCGGTGCAAGAAGAATATCCGAGCCGACACGTTTCATCTCGAGTCCGACCTGCTCATAAAGCTCCTCAATAAGGGCAGGATTCCAGGTGCTTGCAAGCGATGTTGCAACGGGAAGAAGGGATGCGCCCTCGTTGATTCTGATACCCGAAGGTCCGTCGGTTGTTGTCACGGCGGGAATACCCTTTTCACGCATTGATTTGAGAACTCCGCCGAACGTGCCTGCGTTACCCGCCGCGCCGAGAGGACTGTTCATAACATAGTCTCCGCGGCTGATTGCTTCAAGCTCATCATTATTGAGCTGCGCAACGAAATCCGCCATACTGACCTTGCCTTCCCTGACATCGGAAAGCTTGAACCCCATATCACCCGTCTGCGGCTTTGCTTCGGGAATATTATCAAGAATTATCTGCCTGAGATCATATTTTGCCGTAGGAACTTTTTCGTAAACAAGCTTGCCGTCAACAAACTTCATACGCTCAAAACGATGCGACGGCGCGGAACTCTGTGAAAGTCTTTGGGTTATTTCGTTTTTATCCTGCTCATATGCACCGCAAAGCGAAGCTGAACGCACGTCCGTGCCAAGATATATGTTATAACTGCCCTTTTCAAGAATATAGGCATATTCCGATTCATCGTCATACGATGCCATACTGTTGACCGAAAATTCAAGAGTAACCTTTTCGCTTTCGTCCGGATTGAGCTGAGAGGTTTTAGCAAAGGCACAAAGAACTCTTGCAGGCTTACCGAGTCTGCCGCAGGGTGCTTCATAATATGCCTGAAGAACTTCTTTGCCCGCATATTTACCGACATTTTTCACATCAGCCGAAACGGTAATCTTTCCGTTATTACAAGTATAGTCAACATTTTCAATCGCAAAATCCGTATATCCCAGACCGAAACCGAATGGATAAAGCACTCTGTCTTTTGCAAAGGTTTCGAATCCTCTGTAACCGACATAGATATCTTCTGTATAGCAGTTATATTTTCTGCCTCCGAAGTCATTGCATCCGGGATAATCATAATAACTGCACGCAATTGTATCGGCAAGTTTGCCGCACGGATAAGCATCGCCCGAAAGCACATCAGCAATAGCGTTTCCGCTTTCCATACCTGACTGCCACACATAAAGAATGGCAGAAATCTTATCGCCGTAATTATCAAGCTCACCCATATCCATAATACTGCCGCAATTGAGAAGAACGATTACTCTGTCAAACGCAGATGTTACGGAATTGAGCATTTCTTTTTCTGCTTGAGTAAGGTAATAACTGCCTTCTTCGAGCTTGTTTTCTCTGTCCTCACCTGCCGATCTGCCGATAACGACAAGCGCAGTGTCGGACATCGAGGCGGCGGTGCGTGCCATTGAAAGGTCAACGGGCATTTCATCATAGCACATAGGCCAGTTGCCCCAGAAACCGTCATCAACGGGATTCAGCTCACCCCATTTTTCATAAGCGGTTGCGAGAAGCTCGTTGTATTTTATTTTACCGTTATTCTTTATGCCCTGCATAAGGCTGATTCTATAGGGTGCTTTTACGTCACCGCCCGAGCCGTAACCGACATAAAAATAATCGTTCTGAACTCTGCCGAAAACAGAAACAACGTTTTCACCCGTCAGAGGAAGAACATTATCTT
>JAZNFD010000317.1:0-2483 GCA_045588975.1 Acutalibacteraceae bacterium
AGCACAGCTTCTTCCGCCGAAAATCCGTGAGCATAAAGACGGAAAAGAGCTTCTTTTCAACCGCAAGGAGCTGTTCAGAATCCGCTTCGGCTCGGCATCGGCAAGCTGCGGAAATCAGAAGCTCTGCGGCGATTATTTCGAATGCTTCCGCACCGATTCAAAAGCATATATCATTCTCAGCGACGGTATGGGCACGGGCGGCAGAGCGGCTATCGACTCCGCAATGACGGTCGAGCTTTTCTCAAGGCTTATCCGTGCGGGACTGAGCCTTGATTCGGCTCTGAGCATCACGAATTCCGCCCTCTCCGTCAAATCCGACGACGAATCGCTCTCCACCCTCGACGTTGCGGAAATCGACCTTTTCAGCGGCAACGCTGTGTTATATAAGGCGGGTGCGGCTGCATCTTTTTACACAATGTCGGGCAAAGTCAGAACAGTCGAAACACCGTCAACCCCGCTCGGAATACTCAACAAAGTGCGTTTCAGCCGATATACGATAAGGCTCAGGGGCGGCGATACTCTTGTTATGGTCAGCGACGGCGTTCTCGGCAGCGGAAGCGCATGGCTGAGAGACGAAATAAGAGCTTTTGCGGGCGGACCCGACGCAAGCGAATTCTCCCGGAATATTCTTGACTCCGCAAGAAGAAAATGCGGCGCAAAATTTGACGATATGACTGTTATTTCTGCCGTTGCGGAAGAAGTTTAGAAAAAATCGAAAAAAATTCAAAAAACCACTTGACAAATCGTGAAACAGGGTATATAATCATCAAGCATTCGAAAAACGCCGTTGCGTTTTTTAGTCGGTGTTGATGACGTTGAGGGTCCACCCGTTCCCATCCCGAACACGGTAGTTAAGCTCAACAGTGCCGAAAATACTTGGCTGGAAGCGGCCCGGGAAGATAGGTCGACGCCGACACTTTTTATTTAGCTGCCCAGAAGGGCGGCTATTTTTTTTGCTGCTGATAAAGTCGTTGAAACATAAACAAAATAATTTTTTTATTTGCTGTTTTTTCTCCCTCGCCGTACCTTTGTACGCTTTCGGTCAAATAAAACAGCATTCAACTTCCTTTCTCAACAGCAAACGGAAACAAACAGCAGCTTGTTATCGAGCTGCTGTTTTTAATTTATAATCACAAACTACACATTCCGAATTAACCTTGACCGTTCCTTTTCTTTATGTTATTATAAAAATGTATAACTCATTTCCGCAGAAAGGAAGATGAAAATGTCTGAACTCAAGTATTGGGAAAACCCGTATATTATCAAGGTAAATAAAGAGGACGGCCACAACACCGCCTTGCCCTTCCCCTCTGTCAAGGATGCTCTTGACGGCTCGGAAGCTCCGCTTAAATTCTCTCTTGCAGGCACGTGGAAATTCTACTGGCAGCAGGGCGTTGACGACCTGAGAACCGATTATTACAGCGACTCTTTCGACGATGCAGGCTGGGACGATATGCCCGTACCCTCGCTCTGGCAGCTCAAGGGCTACGGCAAGCCCATCTATCTTTGCTCATCGCTTCCCTCGGCAGTTTCGTCCAACAAGAGCGAAATCCCCAAAATCAACCACGACCTTAACGAAATCGGCGTTTACCGCCGCACCTTCAATATCCCCGAAAGCTTTGAGGGCAAGGAAATTTTCATTCATTTCGGCGCAGTCAAAGCAGGCTTTTTCCTTTATATAAACGGCAGACAGATCGGCTATTCCCAGGGTTCGATGACTCCTGCGGAATTCAGAATAACCGATTATGTCAAAATCGGCGAAAACCGCATCACCGTTGAGGTCTACCGCTACACAGACGGCACCTACCTCGAGGATCAGGATATGTGGTTCCTTTCGGGCATTTACAGAGACGTTTATGTTTATGCGGAAGAGAAGCTCTGCATCCGTGATTTCTTTGCAGACGCGTCCCTCGACGATTCATATAAAAACGGCATTCTCAACCTTGAAGTAACACTTCAGAACTATGCTGATGAGCAGGACTGCGCACTCGAAGTTGCAATTATTGTTGACGGCAAGCCAAAGAAGGTTGCCGCCGAAAAGGTTGCAGCAAAGAACGGAAAAACCGTTCTGAAATTTACATATACCGAAGAAAACGTCAGAGCCTGGTCCGCCGAAGAGCCCAACCTCTATCAGCTTGTTCTCTGCCTCAAGAGCGGCAAAACGGTGCTTTCCGCAAAGAGTATCAGAATCGGCTTCAAGAAAATGGAAATCAAGGGCGATACCCTTTATATGAACGGCAAAAGGGTTATCATCAAGGGCGTCAACCGCCACGATTTCGACCCCGACAACGGCTGGGCTGTTCCTGTTGAAAGATACTATCAGGACCTTCATCTGATGAAGCGTGCCAACATCAACGCCATCCGCACAAGCCACTATCCCGATGCGGAAATATTCTATGACCTTTGCGATGAGCTCGGATTTTACGTTATGGACGAAGCAGACGTCGAAAGCCACGGCGTACGCCGCAAGAATTGCCCCGGCG
>JAZNFD010000318.1:0-8691 GCA_045588975.1 Acutalibacteraceae bacterium
AATATATGTTTTTGTTGCAGGGTCAACAGCATATCCAAGCGGTGGTTTACTTCCGTTGGCAAGGCACTTTCTTGCATTATCGCTCATACCTCTGTCAACTTTTCTTGCAAGGTCTGCGTTATAATACTCTGCCAAACCTTCCATAAGCGAATCATGAATGATACTTTCAGGTCCATCAATCACGGGTTGTTTGATAGGAATTATTGAAACGCCACAATCTCTCAATGCTTTCTTTGCAACCGCAAGCGCATAACGGTCTCTGCCCATTCGGTCAATGGTATAAACAAGAAGCACTTCAAACTTTTTCAGTTTGGCATCGCTCATCATTCTCTGCCAACCGTCACGGTTTTCGGTTTTACCGCTGATAGCAGAGTCCGAATATACTTCAACAACATTCATATCATTTTGGAGAGCATATTCTCTGCATTCATCAACCTGCTCTTCAATACTTTCCTCTCTCTGCTTATGAGAACTGTATCGGGCATATATTGCAGCGGTTTTCATATTCAAACAACTCCTTTCACGCATAATCGCTTGGTTTCAAATATAATTGACAGGTTAATTTTACAACACATATTTGTTTTTGTCAATATAGCATATCATCGTTAATAAATTATGTGTAATGCATAAACACTATTTTCTCCCATCAAGGTCATCTTATATTCAAATTCAAAAAATCCGCAAAAACGCCCTTATATATCAATGCTTTTAAAAATCAAATCATTACATACAAAACAAGAGAAGTCTTACAACTTATTTCGAATTGTTTGTAAGACTTCTCTGTTTCATTTTTATTACATAATGAACCTGATTTTCAGAAGAAAAATGCATATAACCGAAACATATCACAATTTCTTTTCATCCTCTTTACGCTGTTTGTTTGAACGGATTGCGTGCCATTATATCTCATATAGCGAAAAATCCGGATATATAGTGTTACCAAAAAATTTCGGAGATAAGGCTTTTGGAAATTATGTTTCTGTAAAAAACTTTTTTGTTATTTCACATTGCTTTCCGCCATAGAATTTGTTGAGAACATCGGAGAAAAGCTTATCGCCTGTAGCAAGATAAAACAGCGTCATGCTTGAGCGGAGCTTGAGGTTATCGGGTGAGCCCATAACTTCAAGTGCGTCGCTCGACTCGCATTCGAGAAGTGCACGGCAGATTTTTTTGAGGTTTGTGCCGAGATAGCGGTTATTATAAAAAAGCCTTGCTTCTTCGGCATTCTCCAAGCTGAAATATACCTCCTTGTAGCTTTTCCCCAAAGCTTTCAGCTGCGGAAAAATAAACCACATCCAATGGGTACGCTTTCTGCCCGATTTTATCTCCTTCAACGCATCTTCATAGTAAATTCTTTGAACATCACAGAATTTGTCAATAGTGTTCATGCTCAACTTCCTCTGTATTGTCCCCCAAAAACCTTTCGGTTTTATTGAATATTTTTTCACAAACCGGCTCCAGCTTGCCGACCATACTGTTTATAATTCTATCGGAAACAAGCATGAATCCGAGCATTATTCCGACGAGCAGATATCCTGCAATATCATCTGAAAGAATGGGGATTCTGACATCCATTGTGCTGATTATCGAAAAGTTTTGAAAAAATCCCGCAATACATCTGACGGAAACCGTTATTGCGGCAAGAACTCTTACAGAGCGGGATCTTTCACCGTTGCCGAAGCATTTTCCGAAAAAGCCCAACGCAAAAAACGTAATCAGAACGCACATTGCCGTGCCCGCAACATATCCGAAATGTCTGAATATTTTTGCCAGATTATATAATGATGATTCTTCAAGTCTGTAATGATAGTAATCTGCCTCTCCGAAGGGTTTCGCAGTCAGAAAAAGATATTCCAGGTGGTATCCGTCACCCTCCACGAATTTTATTCCGAAGTAGCTGTCCATTTGAGCAACAAGCATACAAACCAATGCGATTACCGCAAGAACGGAAAAGATATAGTTTATCACAAGGGCGGATTTGGGTCTGATTTCTTTTCGGTTTACGGCAAACATGATGACCGCCGTCAGCAAAATAACCAAAGCATATAATTCTTCCGACACCGCAACCGATGCTGTCAGTACGGTTAATAAGATATAATAAAATACCGTGTGTCCCGTCGAAGCAAGACAGACTTTGTCATAGTAAAACGTCAGCGTAATCACAGCCGTAAAAAGCGAGAAATAAAACCAGCCGTCTGTTCGATTGATGCCTAAAAAAAGATCGCTGTATAATGCCGTAAGTACGGTGAACATCGTTGCATATACAACGGAAATTTTGTTGTCAATAATTAATACCGTCACAAACGACAGCAAAACTCCGCCAACCAATACGGCTATTTTAAGAACCGATTTTCCTGCAAACTCAAGCAGGTCAAAGCTTTCCGGAAATGAATTGTGTTCCATTATACCCGTTAACACCGCTGTGCAGACAGCCAACAGAAATGTTACCGCTATGATATACCAATTTTTTATGCATGATTGTTTAAGTGCGTTCATTTGTTTCAACTCCTTGAATTATACATATTGCGGCATAGCTTGGCTGCATTAAATACGCTGATGGTGAACAATAAGGCATCCGGTGTAATCATCGAATTCAGATCTTGCAAAAATGCGAACCGTTCTGTCAGAATGAGCATCTCTCCAATTTTTCAAAAATTCATCTGCATCAGCATCTTGATTTATCACTTCCGAATCAATACTGTACTGAAATCCGGATTCGTTTTTTGACAAATGGCAAACCAAAGTACCGCTTTGCAGCCCATATCGTTTGCTGATCAGATTGCCATCTTTATCGGTTGTGATTCCCAGATAGTCCTTGTAATCATCAATACCAAGCTCATCCAGCTTCATGGTTGCCAAAATATTATTCAACTGATCGAGGTCTTCTTTTTTTCTGTCTTTAAAATCAAATCTGATTGTAATCATATATTTTTTCTTCCTTTTTAATTACCGATTGCTTTATCAAGCATTTCCGTAATCCAGTCTTTTCTTGCAAGGGCATCAATCCAATCTTCGGGGATGCCCTTTTCGCCGCCGATGCCGTAATAAATACCTGCCAGTCCGCCTGCAATTGCGGCAATTGTGTCCGTGTCGCCGCCAAGCTCAACGGCTTTGATAACGCACTCGCCGTAGCTTTCGGAATTAACGAAGCTCCATACCGCTGCTTCAAAGGAGTCGATAACATAGCCCGAACTTCTGATTTTTTCTCTCGGATAATCCTTCATCTGAGGGATTTTTTCGCATTCGTCAACGCAGCAGCGGAGATGAGTTATTGCATCCTCTTTTGACATTCCGCTCATAAGATTTTCCGCAATCTGAACATAAAGTCTGCATGACATAAGCGAAATCTCGTGACCGTGGGTCAGAGATGATAAATTGAGAATGTCGTCAACCGTATGTTCAACAAACGCAACGGGCAGAATTCTCATAAGAGAGCCGTTGCCGTTGTCAAAATTACCTCTGCCTCCGCAACGAACGGGAGCAACACCGCATTTGTAGCGTCCGATTGCCGTCAGGGTTGTGTGACCGATGTCAAAGCATTCGCCGTAGGGAGTGTATTCGCCCTTGTCAAACCAGCTCTGAAATCTGTCCATGATATCGTCATAATCAAATTTTTCGGTCAGCAAAAAGCTGTCGATGGTTGCCAATGCCATTGTGCTGTCATCAGACCATGTGCCCGCAGGCTGATTATATGTGCCGTAGCCCGTCATGCCCGCAACCTTAAAGCTGTCACGCTCTTTGAATTCAAACGGAACACCGATTGCATCGGCAACAATCAATCCGAGCATTCCGCTTTTTAAATATTCTGTGTTTTTGAATTTCATATGTTTCCTCGTTTCTTTTTGAACCCGATAACCGACTGCAGGATGACAAACCAACGGTAAAAATGCGGTTATACGACATAGTAAAATGTTCTTTTGGACGGCGGTCCGGGTTCAACAACCTCAAGATGATCTCCCGAACAGCACAAATAAATCCTTGTACCATCTTCAGTATAATTCCAGCTTTCGTCGGAATCATAACGGTAATAACTTCCTGCCGAAATATTAACATCGTTTCCCCAACACAAGTCGTTCTCTGTAAACTCAACATAATCCCCAAAATCAGCTCTGTCATTCGGGTCAAAATTTCCGTAATTATTAAAGCTCATAATCAGTCATCTTTCTCAATATATTCTTTTCTGAATTCAACAACCTTGTCCATTAATCTTTTTACATATTCTTCACAGACATCTCCGAAATCAAAATGTCCTTGCTTAAGCCAGCTTCCGATAATAACTCCGTCGGCAAACCGCAGTTTTTCGCAAACGTTATCCGCAGTAACCCCTGCACCGACAATCAAGGGAAAATCACCCAACACTTTTCTGAATTCTGACAGCTTTTCAGTCGGGCATTCACTTCCCGTTCTTGTTCCCGTTGTTACAACGGCGTCGCATCGCAATTTCGCAAGTTCCGCATCCTCTTCAAGAGTTCTTCCGCTTTGGATTGGCTGATACTTGAATCTCAACCCTCCAAGCACCTGAAAGCTTCTGTTTTTCATTAGCCCGATAAGTTCTTTTGCATAAGCATAATCTGCGGCAGGTCCCAGATGTCCGCAAACGGAATCAATCTGAATAAAATCGGCGTTATATTTTTCCGCAAGCTCAAAGGCTTTTTCAAAATCGCCGAGAATGTTGACTCCGTACGATTTATCGGGCAGGTTTTTATGTAACCAGTCGAGTGCCTGAATGCAGTTTTCGGTGTTTCCGAAATAATTTTCAACCAGAACTGCATCAACACCGTTTTTGTAATAAATTTCTGTTTCTTTAACCATTCTTGCCATTATTTCTTTGGATGAGTCACCCTTCAGATGAAGCATGGCGATAATGGGTTTCTTTTTAAAATCAAGCATTTACTTTATCCTCTTGATACGTTTTAGTTAAATTTTCTTTTCGCAAAATTCGTTATAAAAAGGCAAGAAATTACCCTCTTTGCTGTCTTTTCTGACCGAATTATGATCTTCAAGAATGGCAAAGCAGATTTTTTTGAATTTTCCTTTGAATTCCGAATCAATGATTTCATGAAAAAGCTTTGCAATATGAGTAGGAGGATTCTTAAAAGCTCCACAACCAAACGCACCTAAAACCAAGCTGTCGTGAGCATGCTCTTCAGCAATTCGGAGAATAGTTCTTATTTTATTTTTTATTCCTTCAACAAGATACTCTGCGACATTGCCTTCAGAATCAATTTGAGGACGATTCATAGCTGCAACAGAAATGATGCTGACCTTATAAAAATCCTTAAGTAACGGATAACCGTCTTTTTCCAATCCGCGGAACACCGTAACATCGGGAGAATAAATTCCGCCAAAATTTCTGTCCATCGGATAAGAATTGGTTGACATTGGAATATTATACATTTTTGCCAAATCAGAAAATTGATATAAAGACCTGAACAAGTTTGTTCTTCTGAACAGATTTTCTTCTTGTGCACCTGCTCCGCTATATACTCCGCCGCCCGGTTTTTGACGATTAGCCATATTCAGAACCACAGGATTATATCCCTCATCCAACAGGTTTTTAGCAGCAATCAGACTATCAAGGTTTTCAACAGTAATTTCGGTTTCATAAAGATTACTCTTTGATTTAGAATTTATTTTTCCGGAATAAAACTTTGTGTTTTCTATCATGTTTTTGTCATCGGGCAAATCAATTTTACAATCATCCTCTGAAAAGTAATAACCTTTTTGAACAACAAATAATGTATGCATATACACATCTTTTCTCATAAATCTCATTTCTGACCCTAATCTGTCATCATTAGGATAAGATTTCAAATCCTTACTTAATGACTCATACAAGAATTTCCATGAGCCGCTGCTCCAGGCAAAATCACCAAGAGGTTTAATAATAATATCGGTTGTGCTTATTCCACGGAAACAATGAAGGTCAAAAACACTTTTTACATAAAAGTGACTTTTTGTAGATGCCTTCATTCTTAACATATCTTGCACAATGTCAGATTTAATATCATAAAAGTTGCATTCCTCTTGACCCCCATAAGGATCGATACTTCTTATAAATTTTCCCTTATATGTCACATAATTGTAACCCTGCGCATAAAACCAGTTTCCCACATTCATTTCTTTATCTAAAGAAACCATATCTACATAGGAATGTTTTAAATCTGTCTTTTCCCTTACACTCAGTTTGTCATGATTAAAACAAATGCATTCATTCTTTATTCGTTCAAATACTTTTTTCGGTAAATCCTTTTTATCAATTTTACCTAAAAAATGAGTGGGATTAAAATAAAACTCAAAATTATCGTCTATATCTAAAATCCAATAGCATTCATTTATATATAAATTATAATCCTTCCTGTTTTTTATACTTCTTTCGATATCTCCATTCCAAGCACATACTCTTTCTTTCATAAACATTCTCCTCATCTGTAATATCCTCTTGATATATTCTTGTTTCCGTGCAGGAGTTTTGCGGTTATTTCAACGCCTCCGTCATATATCGCAAGTTCTGTAACAACTCCGTCTGTCCACTCTTTCGGAACATTTGCTTCACCTGATTTATACGTTGTGGGACAGACACTGCCGTCATTTATATAAATATTGTTTCTTTCTTCATCAAAATCCACGCATCCCATGTAATCGTTCGGAGAAAAATGGGTGTGACCCGAAACGAAGATAATATTGTTATGCGAATCAATAATATTCTGCAAATTTCTGTCATTATCAAAATACGGCTGACCGTCAGGTTTCCTTTGCGGATTATGAGCAATCAGCGGTGCGTGGGAACAAACTATCTGATACTTTTTATCCTTGTTCTTTTCAAGCTTTTCCGCAAGAAATTCAAGCTGTTCTTTCTTGTTTCCGAAAAAGAAGTTCCTGTTTTCACAAACGCACTTCCAGCCGAAAATATGTATATAATCATTCTCCGCAGACCAGCATCCGCTTTCGTGAGTTTCTATGTTAAATCCAAGATTTCTGTTTCTTTCAAGATAAAAATTCTGCAAATTCCAATAATCAAAGTCATTTTCTTCTTCCTTGATCGGAAAATCGTGATTTCCGCCGACACTGAAAAGAGGAACATTGTTCGGCACAGCCGTGTCTGTCAAGAGTCAGACCGATGTTTTCGGGTCTGTGTCTGAGAACAGCATCTAATTTATCGCTGATCTGCCACTTGCGTTGTAATTCGGGTGTATTGAGTATCATTACTCATCTCTCTCCTTCTTCGTTGTTATTTTCAAGGTTCGGGTCGGGTGTTTCTTCTTGCGTAATCATCTCTTCTTCGGGCGTAACCGAAGAGGAGTTATCGTTGTTTTTTTCGTTATTATTCTTGCTGACCAGTTTCAGAAGCCATCCGCCAACAGAAGCCAACCCTAAAGCAGGAACCGTAAGAGCCAGCACACCCATAACAACATTCATCCATTCCTTGGAAACGGCTTCGCGGCTTGCCGCACCGACAAGAATTCCGGGTGTCATTATGTTTGCCTTTTCTTTTACTTTTTCACGCACCTCCTTGCTGTAATTTTGAGGGTTATCTATCAGAACTTCCAAAAGAATCTGCAGCATTTCCGTGTCACCGTGAGAGCCTGTTATTTCAGCATCCAGTACACTTCTCATTGCTATATACTGTGTTTTTGTCAGTTTGTTTCTTCCGCTTTCAATATTATTTATAGTCTGACGGGTAACACCGATTTTGTCGCCGAATTCAGATGCTGTCCATCCTACGGCACGGCGGATTAAAAGCAGATTTTCCTGCATTCTTACAATTTCTTCCATAAAATCACCTTCAACTTTTGATAAAACTTGGGTATGCTATCGTCATTAACATAATACCCCTTGACAATATTTTTGTCAAGGGGTATTATGTTAACTTGTATAAAATTATTTTCTTCTGAACTGTTTATCAAAAACATACCAGGGAAACTGGGCTTTACTGAAATAATCTTTAAAACTGTCCTTGGAAATTGCTAATTCAGCAAAAAAGACCCCGTCTTTTTCGGGCAGTTTTTTCGCAAGCAAGCGCCTTAGTTCCTCGGGCTTTGTCGCTGTAAACCTTTCAGAGGTATCTTCGATATGACTTTCAGAGGTTTCTATGTCCTTTTTGATGCAATTTTCAATTAACCAGTTGATTTTTTCTTCATCAAAGGCATAGCCGATATCGTTTGATGCACAAAAATCATAAGCCTCATATAATGCATATGAAAAATCTTTATGATAAAAATAAATTGCATAAAAAAGCTTTCTGACACTTTCTTCGTTTTCAACCGATGCAGAAAACGAAAGATTGATTTTTATTCTCGAACCTGAAATATCAACCGCGAGCTCTTTAAAACCTTCAGGCTGTTCAACATCACGCAGAAGAATATGATATTCTTTGCCGCTTTTCAGCAGGGCACAATTGAGAATGCTTGTATAAACAAAAGGTTCAAGCACATGGGCAAAGGATGTCGGAACCATTTTACCGCCGCTTCCTATTGCTGCTTCCGTATATCCTTTTCTCGGATGTTTACTTGAGCAATAAAATTTCACATCAAACATATATTTTCACCTCCGACATAACAATAATCAACTAATTTAAATCCTTAAAATATTTACTCGGATCGTGAAGAATATGAAACCCTTGTTCGCTCTTCTCAGGATTAATTCCATAAACCACGGTTTTTCCTGCTATAAGTTTATTCCATTCGGTCT
>JAZNFD010000319.1:0-2115 GCA_045588975.1 Acutalibacteraceae bacterium
AACCATTACTATTATACTTGGAGGTTTGATTGTCTTTCAACTCTTTCGGGCTTGCTTTGAGCTCGCCCGTTTTGGCTTTGCTGAAGCCGTCTTTAACCCCTGGTAGAACCAGGGGTTTATTTCCACACCTGAAGGCACCAAGAAAAAGCCGACAACACTAAAATGATGTTGTCGGCTGAATTATTATCTCATATCAGATAACGGAGTATAGTCCGTGTTGTTTCGCAGATATTCTTCCATCCTACCGCTTAAAAGTAAGCTGACATAACTCATGGGTTCGTTGTAGATGAGATAATCAAGTTCTGAAGTTTCGTACATATTGTTTGCATATTCGTTTTCAACGGCAATGCAGTCGATTGACACCATAGAACCGTCGGTGAGTTCGACTTCAACGCAAGCGGTATCGATGTTGAATTCACAAGACATAATTTGATTTTTCATAGCAGAAATCCTTTCTTAATTTAATAAGCAATCTGTTTGGCATCTGCCGCACTTTTAGTTTCTGCTATACTGTCTTATCGGAACACACCATCAGAGTATCCGTTAATAAATCAGAGCTGAGTTGCGATTCCTTCGAATTTTGTCTTTGTTTCGTTAATCATCTGTGCCTGAGCCGCACCGGGGCTGTACCATCCCCTTTTCTGCATTTCACTGAAAACGGTAAACTGCATATTATGCTCTTCTTTCAGAATGTTGAGCATATCGTTCTGAAGCTGCGGATTGACACATTCATTTGAAAATGAGTTATAGCCCTCTGTAATGTGTTTCTGCGAGCTTAAAATATCATCCATGATTTCTCTGTCTGTAAAGCTTGAATTGGTGTTCATTCAAATTCCTCCGATTAATAAAGATGACCCATAAGTGTGTCGAAATGCTGTTTGTGCTGATTCGCCATCTGTTCGCATGAATTCTTGATCTGAGGGTCTGTTGCCGCCTGTGCGTAAGCCTTGAATTTCTTGATGAGAATCTGTTCCTGATTGAGCTGGTCTTCGATTGCCGAAAGCTCTTTTGCGGTAAGGTTTGCCATTTAATCTCTCCTTTTTCAGTAGTATTCTTATTATTGTTAAATCTGCCTGAAATATACAAAAACCGGAATCACATTGCTGTGAATCCGGTTAGTCATTTTTTGATGAACTTTTCTTTGACGTTTTAGCTGAAGCAACGGCTATAGAGGTAAACGAAACGGCAGAAACAGCTCCGATAATCATTTTATATTTCTTGCCTTTTGTCAGCTTTGAAGCGGAATTTTCTGCATTTGAAATTTCGGGTAAAGTTATTGTTTCGGTTTGGGAATTATCAGTTAAGTCGGTCGGATAAACCGTTGTTGATTCTTTCGTAACAAAAACCTGCGAAACTATTACTTCCTTCTCGTAAAATATAACAGTTGCCTTTGCTTTTGAAGTCTTTTGTATTGTAGATTTTTCCGTTGTAACCTGTGCAGCTGTTTTGGGTGCTTTGGTTTTTCTTACATAACTGTAAGGCGGAGAAGTCGGAATACAAAATTCTGTTTTCTTATTTTCGGATTTGGTTGTTTTATTATCCCGAATGTAATCCGTTGTTTTTACATTATTATGTATACCGGCAGAGTCAGGATTGTTGATAATCAAATCAGTTATTTGCGAATAATTATTATTGATTACCGTAATCGGATAACTGTTGGAATAAGCACCTGATGAATCGATAAAATGAACAACAAAAGATATTGTTTTCGGCATTTCGCTTTTGAACCCGAGCCTTATTTCACACGTGGCTCCGTGATTTTCATCAATAAGAATTGCTCCGTCAAACGAATGCTCATATGTATCGCCCTGATACGGTGAATTTAAAGCACAAAATTCAAAACAATCGGAGTTTTCTGTTGTCAGAGATATTCCTGCAAGAGTATTATCGGGTTCAAGATACGGGTCGTTGAAAGTAAAGCAGAGATACAGCGCCTTTTCTTCAGGCATTATTTTGACCGAAACTCCCGCATAATCAATCCTGCTGTTACTCTCGCCGTTGAAAATCACATTAAAGTCTGCCGTATCCCACTCAACGGCATTATTTATCCCATCAATGTCAATTGAAAAAACATTAAAATTAAATGTGTATAAAAATAAAAAGACAATAATAAAT
>JAZNFD010000320.1:0-3017 GCA_045588975.1 Acutalibacteraceae bacterium
CACAACGGACAGGTGATCGAAGGCACGGTAATACGTGTGAAAGAAGACGAGATAGCACTCAACATCGGTTACAAAGCTGACGGTATTGTTACCAGAAGTGAATACACCAACACTCCGGGTGTTGACCTTCGTACATTAGTAAAAGAAGGTGACACGATGCAGGTTAAGGTTTTGAAGGTAAATGATGGCGACGGTCAGGTTGCACTTACCTACAAGAGACTTGCAGCAGAGCGCGGCAGCAAGCGCTTAGAAGAAGCATTCAATAACAAAGAAGTATTAACTGCAACGGTTACCGATGTACTTAAGGGTGGTTTAAGTCTTGTAGTTGATGAGACCAGAGTATTTATCCCGGCAAGTCTTGTATCGGATACCTTTGAGCAGAACCTTGAGAAGTACAAAGATCATGAGATTCAGTTCGTAATCACTGAGTTCAACCCGAAGAGAAGACGTATTATCGGTGACAGAAAACAGCTTCTTGTTGCAAAGAAGAAAGAGCTTCAGGCTGAACTCTTCTCCAAGATTGCAGTTGGCGATATTATCTCCGGTGTAATCAAGAACGTAACCGATTTCGGTGTATTTATTGACCTTGGTGGTGCAGACGGTCTCCTTCACATCTCTGAGATGTCCTGGGGCAGAATTGAGAACCCGAAGAAGGTATTCAAGGTTGGCGATGAAGTTCGTGCATTTATTAAGGATATTTCCGGCGAGAAAATTGCACTCAGCATGAAGTTCCCGGATGAGAACCCGTGGGCAGATGCAGAAGAGAAGTTTGCAAAGGGCAACGTTGTTACCGGTAAGGTAGCTCGTATGACTGATTTTGGTGCATTTGTTGAGATTGAACCGGGTGTTGATGCTTTGCTTCATGTATCCCAGATTTCCAGAGAGCACATCGAGAAGCCGGCATCTGTATTGAAGGTTGGTCAGGAAATCGAAGCAATGATCGTTGATTTCAATTTAGAAGATAAGAAGATCAGCTTAAGTATGAAGGCACTCCTTCCTCAGGAAGTAGCTGCTGAAGCAGAAGAAGTAGTGGAAGAGAATGCGGAGAGTTCTGAAGCTGAATAATTAAGGAGTTATTTATGATTCCAGATAGTTATGAGGATTTCAAGACCAAAGTATTTCAATTAACACAGATTGATCTGAATGCATACAAAGAGCGTCAGATGAAACGTAGGATTGATTCTTTGATCGCCAGACATTCCATTTCGTCTTATACAGACTATGTTGGAAAGCTTCGAACGGACAAGTCGCTCTTTGATGAGTTTGTAACATTCCTCACAATCAATGTGTCAGAGTTTTATCGGAATCCTGACCAGTGGACAATTCTTGAAAAAGATATTTTACCGCTGATTTTGTCCAAAAACAAAAAACCACAGATTTGGAGTGCTGCATGTTCAACCGGTGATGAGCCGTATTCTTTAGCAATGTTACTGGCAAAATACATTCCGCTGCGTGATATTCATATTATTGCTACGGATATTGACAAGCAGGTATTGGAGAAAGCAAAAGCTGGTCTATACAATGTTAAGAGTCTGAAGGCGTTGCCCAAAGAGTTTGTTGAACAGTATTTTGTGAAGATCAATGAAACATCTTATAAAATTTGTGATGATATAAAACGTTGCGTTGAGTTTCGTTATCATAATCTGTTGAAGGATGCGTATCCGAGTCAGTGTGACTTGATTGTCTGTCGAAATGTTGTAATATACTTTACGGAAGAAGCGAAAGAAGCAATATATCGCAAGTTTAGTCAGGCATTGGTACCGAATGGGATTTTGTTCGTCGGTAGTACCGAACAGATTATCCAGCCGGCAACTGTCGGATTTGAGTCAATTCGGGCGTTTTATTATCGTAAAAAATAGTATGATATTTTAGAGCTGGTATAGTGATTCTGTATCAGCTCTTTTGTTTGGAAATGCTTGCTTTTCGACGGAATTCTTTTTGAATTTTGTGGTTGATTTTTTGTATATGATAGGTTATAGTGTTAAAGGACTGACGTACAAAGCGTTGGTGAAACATGCGAAGAAAAACATTTGCTACAGATGTTATTACTGCGAAGTGAGGAACCGATGAGCGAAAAGGTGAATGTTGTCGTTGATGCTATGGGTGGTGACTATGCACCCTATGAGACTGTAAAAGGTGCAGTTGAGGCAGTCAATGAAAAAGACAATCTGATTGTAACTCTTGTAGGACAGGAAACAGCGATTCGCGAAGAGTTAGCAAAATATGAGTATGCTTCTGACAGAATCGAAGTTGTTCATGCACCGGATGTAATTACGAACGATGAAGCACCGGTACTTGCGATTCGAAGAAAAAAAGAATCTTCGATTGTTGTTGGATTAAATCTGTTAAAGGCACAGAAGGCAGATGCATTTGTTTCTGCCGGAAGTACAGGAGCCGTTTTGGTGGGAGCACAGTTGATTGCCGGCCGTATCAAAGGAGTTGAGCGACCACCGCTTGCACCTTTGATTCCAACTGCAAAAGGGGTTTCTCTTTTGGTAGACTGCGGAGCCAATGTGGATGCTCGTTCTTCCCATCTGGTTCAGTTTGCTAAGATGGGCTCTCTGTATATGGAGAAGGTAATCGGTATTGAGAATCCGCGTGTTGCGATTGTGAATATCGGAGCGGAAGAAGAAAAGGGCAATATGCTTGTAAAAGAAACGTATCCGCTTTTGAAGAATTGTAATGATATTAACTTTATCGGTAGTATTGAAGCAAGAGATATTCCTGCGGGTGAAGCAGATGTTATTGTTTGTGAGGCTTTTGTTGGCAATGTTATTCTGAAACTTTACGAAGGACTTGGTGCTACTTTGATCGGCATGATTAAAGAGGGACTCATGAGCACGACGATTAGTAAGGTTGGAGCGGTGTTGGCTAAGCCTGCATTAAAGAAAACATTGAAAAAGTTTGATGCTACCGAATATGGTGGAGCACCGATGCTTGGATTGAATGCATTGGTTGTGAAGGCACACGGAAATTCAAAAAGCGTTGAGATTAAAAACTCTATCCTGCAATGTATT
>JAZNFD010000321.1:0-4549 GCA_045588975.1 Acutalibacteraceae bacterium
ACAACATACCAGATGTTGTAACGGGGTCTTTTGCCAAGACGTGAAGCCCAGATGCGTGTTCCGTCGGGGCTTTCCCAGAAGAATTCGGAACGGGGTGCTTTGTATGTGTTAATGCCTCTGTAGAAAGAAGCGAAGTTGATGCCGAAGCCTGCGTAAATCTGAGGAAGCTGTGAAATCTGACCCCAGCCGAAGGGGGAGTAGCCGGTCTTGCTTATGCCGCCCATTTCTTTGCCCTGCTTGTGACCGAGAAGAAGGTTACGCACAAGAGCTTCGCTGCCGACCGTAAATTCGTCGGGAAGGCAGAACCAGGGACCGATTGCAATTCTTCCTTCCTTGATATACTTCTGAAGCTTTTCTTTCTTTTCGGGATAAACCTCAAGGTAATCCTGAATGGGCATTGTCTGTGAATCAAAGTGGAAATGCTTGTATTCGGGATATTTGTCGAGAATATCGAGAAGCATATCTACCATATAGCCGAGCATATGCTGTGTGCGGCGTGCGGAGAAACGCCATTCTCTGTCCCAGTGGGTATTTGATATAAAATGGCACTGGAGTTTATCTTTTTTATCCATATTCATTCACCTTATCCTTTTATAATTTTCATGATTTCGGCAAAGTTGTTGCAGAAATGCGAGCATACTGCCTTTGTGCCGCTTGATTCGATGTTACCGCCTGCGATACCGATGGTGGTGTAGCCTGCAAGACGCACGGAGCAAGCACCTGCGCCGCTGTCCTCAATACCGACAACTCTGTTTCTGTCTGCGAAAGCCTCGCCGAGGCCGACGATTGATGTTTCCGAATAGAGCCAGGGATGGGGCTTGGGCGAAAGCTCGCCGAGTGTGCCTACGCTGCCCTTGCGGAGGGGGAAACCTGCCGAGATGATTGCATCATAGAAATCCTTGGGGTCGCCCATTCCGAGGGTACGGAATGCCGAAAGAATTTCGGGCCATGCCTTTTCGTAAAGACCCGAGGTAACAAGACCGATTTTGATGCCCATATCTTTAAGCTCAAGAAGGAAGTCTTTGACGCCCTCTGTGGGTGTGAATGCGCCTTCCTTGCCTCTGCCGGCCATGATTTCTTCCATTTCTCTGTGGGTATGCTCGAAATAGAAATCACGGGCTTTTTCGAGTGATTCACCGGGGCAGTATTTGTCGATGCAGTACTGCAGATGCTCAGATACGCTGTGACCCGAAACAAAGGGAAGGTCTGCATCTTCAAGCTCAAACTTCGGATTGCCAAGCATGCTTGCGGTGCTCATCTGGATAATCCAGATCCAGAAATCCTCACTGCGTACGGTTGTGCCGTCGAGGTCCATAAGCACAGCGTTGAGGGGATATTCGGTTTTTACGGGATAAACGGGATAATAAACGGGATATGCGATTGCGGACTTGACGCCTGCAAGAGTGTGGTTGCCGAAGGAAACGAATTCAACCTTCTTGTCGCCTGTTGCAACGATGCAGTCAACACCGTTTTTGCCGGTTACGAACTTGCCGTCCTCTGTTGTTTCGAGGAGGTGAAAACCGCTCTCGGGTCCGACGGTACCGAGGTCGGGGATGATGATTTTTTTGTCCAGAAGCATTTTGTTATTCCTTTCAAAGAATTAATTATAAAAATACATTCTATTTTATCACATATACGCAGATAAGTAAATAATAAAAAAATATTTTTTGTGTTGAAATGTATAAATATTAATGATATACTTATTATGAATGATTTTGTTCGAATTCATATAAGAAAGGACGATAAATTTGGCAGAAATCAAAAATTTCGATGCTGTCGCAGCGCTTGACGCAATGGATGCACACGTTGACGACTGGCGCGATGCGACCAAAGGCAAGCAGAGAGGTATTTTTTCGTTTGACGATGTTGTCAACGTAAAGCTCAAGACTCTCAAAAAGAGAATTTATACCGATATCGAATCACTCAATGCATGGAAGATGAAGGAATGCATCTACAAGGGCATCGGCGATTACGAATATCTTTACGACGAGTGGAAAGAACTCAACGTCGGCGATAAATGGGGTAACAACGGCTGGAGTGCATTCTTCAAGAATTCCTTCGATATGCCCGAAAGATTTGCAGGCAAGAAAGTAACACTCAACGTTTATTTCGGCGGCGACTCACTTCTTTCGCTCAACGGCGAGCCTTATCAGGGTCTTGACCCCTTCCGCAACAGCGTTCTTATTTCAGAAAACGCAGAAGCAGGCAAACACTATGATGTTGATATCGAATCATACTATGTATGGCATTCAAATGAATCAACCGTTAAAACTCTTTCCTGCTCATTCATCGGCGTTGTTGATCCCGTAATCGAAGAAGTTTACTGGGATTTCAAGGCTGTTTTCAATGCACTCTTTATGCCTGTTCTTGATACAGGTCTTGCAGAGCTTATCCGCTCCGCACTCAAAGAAGCTTTCACTCACGTTAACTTCGACGTTACAGGCGACGAATTCAAGGCGGGTCTCATTGCAGCACAGAAAGTTCTCAAGGACAGAGTATACAATAACCCCAACTACAAGACCGAAGGAACACTCGCTCTTGTCGGTAACTCCCACCTTGACATCGTGTTCATGTGGGCATACAAAGAATATGTGCGTAAGCTCGGCAGAACTCACGCAACAATGCTCAGACTTATGGAGCAGTATCCCGATTTCATCTTCTCACAGAGCACAGCTCCCACCTACATTGAGATGGAAAAGAGATACCCCAATATCTTCAATCAGGTCAAGCAGCGCATTGCAGAAGGCAGATGGGAATACATCGGCGCAATGTGGGTTGAGCCCGACTGTAACCTTGTTTCGGGTGAATCCTTTGTCCGTCAGCTTCTTCACGGCGTAAGATATGCTGAAAAGACATTCGGCATCACTCCCAAGACCTGCTGGGTACCCGACGTATTCGGCAATGGCTATGCTATGCCTCAGATTCTCAAAAAGGCGGGCGTTGAATATTTCGTAACCCATAAGATGGGTATCTGGAATGACACCAACCCCTGGCAGTATAACACATTCTGGTGGGAAGGCCCCGACGGCTCAAAGATTTTCTCAATCGTTCCTCCCACTCATTTCATCGGTACCGTTGAGGCTGACTCACTCAAGATGAACTGGAAGAAGTATACAGATAAGGCTACCATCGGCGAATCAATGTATTGCTACGGCTGGGGCGATGGCGGCGGGGGTGTTGACACCGAAATGCTCGAATATGCAAAGCGTTACAAGAGCTTCCCCGGTCTTCCCGAAACAAAGCCCAGCAAGATTGAAGATTCACTTGCAAGAATGAAGGCTAACGCTACCGACACCAACATCCCCACATGGAAAGATGAGCTTTATCTTGAAGAGCACAGAGGCGTTCACACCACAAAGGCTCTCCTCAAGAAGCTCAACAGATACAGCGAAAACCTCTACCGTCAGGCAGAAATCTTCGCATCAATCGCAATGAAGAACGGCTATGAGTATCCTCTTGAAAAGCTTAACGAAGGCTGGCAGATGATTCTCACAAACCAGTTCCACGATTCACTTCCCGGCTCGCACATCACAGAAGTTTTCGGCGACCTTTGCGCAATCTATGATGATATCATCAGGATTGGTGAAAGTGTTCGTGATGAAGCTCTCAACATAATCGCAGGCAACATCAGCGGTGAAGCAAAGTACGGTAAGCCTTTCGCACTCTTCAACTCACTCGGCACAGCCGCGACCTCAAAGGTTGAGCTTCCCTACAGAAATGTTGAAATCTACGATGCAGACGGCAACAAAGTTCCCGTTCAGGCATATACAAAGCTCGACGGCACAAAGGTTCTTGTGTTCGTTGCAAAGGATGTTCCCGCAGTAGGTTATAAGGTATATTACACCAAGGATGCAGCTGTTGCTGAAGCAAAGGCAGTTGACTGCGCAGAAGTAGAAAACGATTTCTTTAGCCTCAAGTTTGATGCAGCTGCAGAGCTTGTTTCAATCTTCGATAAGAAGAACGACCGCGAAGTTCTCGAAGGCAAGGGTAATGTATTCCGCATTTACGAAGATCTTCCCGGCAAGTACGATGCTTGGGATATCGTTGCTACATACACAGACCGTGAATTCGAAACCGAAGCAGGCAAGGTTGAATCCGTTGTTATCGGTGATGTGTTCACTTGCGTAACAATCACCAAGAATATTATGAAGTCGACTCTCAAGCAGAATATCATTATCTATAATGAGCTTGACAGAATTGACTTCGACACCTTCATCAGCTGGCACGAGCAGGAGAAGCTCCTCAAGGTTGGCTTTGACGTTGATATCAAGGCTCAGAAGTTCACGAGAGATATCGCATACGCAACAATCGAAAGCTCCAACTACCGCCACAATCCCTACGACAAGGCTAAGTTCGAGGTTTCGGCACACAACTTCATCGATATGTCCGAGGACGGCTACGGCCTTTCAATCCTCAACGACTGCAAGTACGGCTACGAGGTCAACGAGCAGAGAATGATTATCACTCTCCTCAAGGCTGCGATGAATCCCGACCGCGCATCAGACAGAGGCGAGCACTACTTCACCTATTCACTCTATCCGCACGCAGG
>JAZNFD010000322.1:0-2079 GCA_045588975.1 Acutalibacteraceae bacterium
ATCCCGAGATGCTTGGTGTTGACCTAGTCATTCCCGATTTCACATATGTAGAGAAAAACATTGATAAAATCAGAGGTATTGTAATTACTCACGGCCACGAGGATCATATAGGCGGCCTTGCGTACCTTCTGAAAACGGCTAACATTCCCGTTTACGGTACTAAGCTTACAATCGGTCTTATTCAGGGCAAGCTTAAGGAACACGGTCTTCTCGGCAGTGCGAAGCTCCATGAGATTGCTCCTGGTGATGTTGTTGAGCTTGGCGGTTTTTCCGTTGAAGCAATTCATGTTAATCATTCAATTCCCGATGCAATCGCTCTTGCAGTCAAATGCGGATGCGGAACGATAATCCAGACAGGCGACTTCAAAGTGGACAGCACTCCCATTGACGGAGGAATGATTGATCTTTCAAGATTTGCAGAACTCGGCAACGAAGGTGTTCTTGCCCTTCTTTCGGATTCGACCAATGCCGAAAGACCCGGTTACACCGAAAGCGAACGCAAAGTCGGTGAGTCGTTTGAAGTTCTTTTCAGAAAAGCAGGTAAAAACAGAATAATTGTTGCAACCTTTGCCTCGAATATTCACAGAGTTCAGCAGATAATCAATGTTGCAAGTTCTCTGGGCAGAAAGGTTGCCATTATGGGAAGAAGCCTTGAAAACGTTGTTAATATCAGCGCTCAGCTCGGTTATCTCAATATTCCCGATAATGTCCTTATAAATGCTGATTTAATCAACAAATATCCTGCTGATCAGATAGTTATTATCACAACGGGCAGTCAGGGCGAACCAATGTCGGCTCTTTCGAGAATGGCGTTTTCTGACCACAGAAAGGTTGAAATCCGTCCCAACGATTATGTTATTATTTCTGCAACACCGATTCCGGGAAATGAAAAGACAGTCGGTAAGGTTGTCAATGAGCTTCTCAAACTCGGTGCGGAAGTCATATATGAAAAAATGTACGATGTTCACGTTTCGGGGCACGCTTGTCAGGAAGAACTGAAACTGATTATGGGACTTGTAAAACCTCAATATTTTATTCCCGTCCACGGTGAACAGAAACATCTTCGCAAGCACGCAATGCTTGCAGAGGGAATGGGAATTCCCAAGGATAATATTTTTATTGCAGATAACGGTTTTGTTGCTGAAATTAATCACAGCTCGATCAAGAACGGTGCGGCTGTTCCTGCGGGTAAGATATTTGTTGACGGTTACGGCGTTGGCGATGTCGGCAGCGTTGTTCTTCGTGACAGAAAGCATCTCGGTCAGGACGGTATCATTGTTGTTACCGCATCGGTCGATTATGAAACGGGTCAGCTTATTGCAGGACCCGAGGTTGTTTCAAGAGGATTTGTCTATGTAAAAGAAGCTGAAGAGCTTATCGCTCAGGCACGTAAGGTTGCCGAAAAATCTCTTGAAAACTGTTACTATAACAATATTACGGATATAAATGCAGTCAAAGGTAAACTCAGAGATGCGGTTTCTCACTTTGTTTACGAAAAGACAAAGAGAAGCCCGATGATTCTTCCTATTATTATGGAGGTTTAAATGAAATTCAAAGGTTTTTGGTATGACAGCTTAATAATCTGCCTTGTTGCGGGTATTTCTGCGATTTTTATTGCCTTTACCGCGTTTTCAGATGAAGCGAAACTTGCGATTGCTGAATGTATAGCATTTCTGGTTGTTGGCGCTGTGTTTATCTACAGAGCGGTTACTGCAAAAAAAAGATATAAATCGATGTTTTTTTTCATTAAAATCACCTTATTATATCTTATAACCAAACACCAAAGAATATTCCTGCCATAGTAAGTATTAACCCTACTACCCAGAAAAGTTTTACTATATCTTGCTCACACCATCCTAATTTTTCAAAATGATGATGTAAGGGTGCCATTAGAAAGACCCTTTTCCCATTAAATAATCTGAAAGAAATAATTTGAATAATAGATGATAAGGTTTCAATGACAAAGACTCCACCAATTATTATTAAACTTAATTCATGAGAGGTTAAAATAGCAATAGTAGCAAGGGTAGCACCTAACGAAAGACTACCAGTGTCACCCATAAATACTTTGGCAGGATG
>JAZNFD010000323.1:0-4265 GCA_045588975.1 Acutalibacteraceae bacterium
ACACGCACTTTCTCAAAAAGCCATTCGCTCGCAGGTCTGCGTGTCGGCTTCGGAATAGGCTCAAAAGAAATAATCGATGACCTCAATAAGCTTAAATATTCGTTCAATCCTTATAATCTCAACACCCTTTCAATCAAAGCCGCTGCGGCTGCAATTGCTGATAACGAATATTATGACGATAAAATTGCACAGATTGTTGAAACAAGAGAAAAAACCGTTGCCGATCTGCGAAAACTCGGTTTCAGATGCACTGATTCAAAAGCAAACTTCATTTTTGCATCGAGCGATAAAATTCCCGCTTCCGAGCTTGCTTCAGAGCTTCGTGCAAAAGGAATTCTCGTAAGATATTTCAACAAAGCAAAAATAGATAATCACCTCCGCATAACCGTCGGTTCGGCAGAGGATATGCAGACACTGGTTGACTGCATCAGAGAAATAACGGAGGCAAAAAAATGAGAGAAGCCGAAATCAAAAGAAAAACAAACGAAACAGATATAGATCTTTCGCTTAATCTTGACGGCAACGGTAAAATCGAGATTGACACAGGCTGCGGATTCCTTGATCATATGCTTGAGCTTTTCGCTCGCCACGGCAGAATGGATCTCAAGGTCAAGTGCGTGGGCGACACTCACGTTGACTATCACCACACGGTTGAGGATGTCGGCATTGTTCTCGGTCAAGCATTTGCCAAAGCCGTTGGAGAAAAAAGAGGAATTTCGCGCTACGGCAGCATTCTTCTTCCCATGGATGAAACCCTCATTCTTGCCAGCATCGATATCAGCGGCAGGGCATATCTTAATTATGATGTGCGCATTCCCACCCCCGCTGTCGGCGGAATGGACACCGAGCTTGTTGAAGAATTCTTCATTTCGTTCGTACGCAACAGCGATATAACTCTTCACATAAAACAGCTTGAGGGTAAAAACAGCCATCACATCATCGAAGGCATTTTCAAAGCATTCGGAAGAGCACTTTGCAAGGCTGTTTTTGAGGATAAAACCCTCGGCGGAGAAATTCCGTCAACGAAAGGAATTTTATAATGATTGCAATAATTGACTACGGCTGCGGCAATCTTTTTTCACTTTCTTCATCGCTCAAAGCACTTGGAATCGAGTGCAAAATCACAGGTGATAAAGATGAAATCATTGCGGCAGATAAAATAATTCTCCCCGGTGTCGGCGCATTCGGCGATGCTGCGCAGAAACTCCGTGACTGCGGTATGGACAAGCTTATTTGCGAGCTTGCCGCAGAAGGCAGACCCATTCTCGGAATATGCCTCGGAATGCAGCTGCTTTTTGAAAAAAGCTTTGAATACGGTGCACATATGGGTCTCGGACTCATCAAAGGCTTTGTCGGCCCTCTTGAAGGTCAGATCCCCGCAGATTTAAAGATCCCCCATATGGGATGGAATAAACTCAATCTCGCAAAAGCTGATCCGATATTCAAATATATCGAGCCGGGCGACTATATGTATTTCGTTCACTCATTCTATGCCAGAAATTGCGTTGAAAACACACTCGCGTTTTCTGAATACGGCGTTGCCGTGCCCGCAATCGTCAAAAACGGAAGCGTTTACGGAATGCAGTTCCACCCCGAAAAGAGCGGCGCAAAAGGTCTCGCTCTTTTGAAAGCTTTTTCAGAGTTATAAGGAGGGCACTATGCAGATATTTCCCGCAACTGATATACTCGGCGGCAAGGTAGTACGTCTTACAAAAGGCGACTACAATCAGGTTAAAATCTATGCCGATTCGCCCGCCGAAATGGCTCTGGAATTCATGAAAGACGGAGCAACCAACCTGCATATGGTTGACCTTGACGGCGCAAAGGACGGCTTGCCCGTCAACTTTGACGCAATAAGAGAAGCAGCAAAAATTGACAGACTTTTCATCGAGGTAGGCGGCGGCATCCGCAATATGCAGAGAATCGAAGATTATCTGTCTCTCGGTGTGAAGCGTGTCATCCTCGGCACGGCTGCTGTCAGAAACTACCCCTTCGTTGAAGAAGCTGTCAAGGAGTTCGGCAGTGCAATCGCAGTCGGCGTTGACGCAAAAGAAGGTCTTGTTGCTGTCAGCGGTTGGCAGGAAACAACGAATGTAAATTCAGTTGAGTTCTGTAAAAAACTCCGTGATACGGGTGTTTCAACAGTTATTTATACCGACATTTCAAAAGACGGTATGCTTTCCGGCACAAATCTTGAAATATACAAAGAACTTTCCGAAATCAAAGGTCTTGATATCGTCGCATCGGGCGGCATAACCTTTGCGCACGAAATTGAAACTCTCAGAGAAATGAACATTTACGGCGCAATCGTCGGTAAGGCTGTCTACGAAGGCAAACTCAGCCTCAAGGATGCACTTGCGGCGGCAGGAGGTCAGAAATGATTACAAAAAGAATAATCCCATGCCTTGACGTACGCAACGGCAGAGTAGTTAAAGGCGTTAATTTCGAAGGAATTCAGGATGTTGCGTCACCCGTTGAGCTTGCTCATTTTTATAACGACAGCGGAGCGGACGAGCTTGTATTTTATGATATAACCGCTTCTTTTGAGGGAAGAGCACTCTTCACGGATGTTCTCACCCAGGTTGCAAGCGAAATTTTTATTCCGCTGACAGTCGGCGGCGGCATCAACACTCTTGATGATTTTGACAGAGTACTCAAATGCGGTGCAGACAAGGTTTCTGTAAATTCGGGCGCAATCAAGGACCCGTCAATCATTGAAAAAGCCGCAAAGAAATACGGCGACCAGTGCGTTGTTCTTTCAATGGACATAAAACGTGTTGACGGCTCGTTCCACATTTTCAGTAAGGGCGGCAGAATCGACACGGGCATTGACGCTCTCGAATGGGCGAAGATGGGTGAAAACAACGGCGCAGGTGAATTGGTTGTCAACAGCATTGACACCGACGGCGTAAAGCAAGGTTTTGACCTTGAAATGCTCCGGAAAATCAGCGACCTCGTTTCAATTCCCGTTATTGCAAGCGGCGGTGCCGGCAAAAAAGAAGATTTTCTTGAGCTGTTCAAAGCAGGCGTTGCAGATGCAGGTCTTGCCGCATCGATTTTCCATTTTAAAGAGCTGAGCATCAGGGATTTAAAAAACTATCTTAACGACAACAACATAGAGATGAGGATATAAAAATGTTTGAACTTAAATATAACAAAGACGGACTTATCCCTGCGATAGTTCAGGATTATTACAGCAAAAAGGTTCTTATGCTTGCATATATGAACGCTGAAAGCCTTGAAATCACAATGAACGAAGGCAAGACTTGTTTCTTCAGCCGTTCACGTCAGGAACTCTGGAGAAAAGGCGCAACCTCAGGCAACACACAGCAGGTTGTTTCAATCAGAACAGACTGCGACAAGGATACTCTTCTTATCGAAGTTATCAAAGCAGGTCCCGCCTGCCACACAGGCAGTGAAAGCTGTTTCTTTGAGGATATCGTCACACCCGAAACCGAAGAATTCTCATACGAAGGACTTTATGAGATGCTTGTAGGCAGAAAGGTTAACAAGAAGGAAGGCTCATACACCACATATCTTTTTGAAAAAGGCATCGACAAGATTCTTAAGAAGGTCGGCGAAGAATGCACCGAAGTTATCATCGGCGCAAAGGGCGGAGACAAGGCGGAAACCGTATATGAAATCGCCGATTTGCTCTATCACATCACCGTTCTTATGATTGAAATGGGCATCACTCTTGACGAAGTTACCGCTGAACTTGCAAAACGCCACATTGTTGACCATAAGGTCAAGCAGGAAAAAATGCAGTAATAAGCAATATTAACAAGCACCCCGAATCAACCGATTTGAGGTGCTTTATTCATATAATTATGTTGTCTTGATCTTCCACTTCACCGACACATTTTGTATATATGTCATATGGCGCATCGAATGAATTACCGATTATCTTTGCTTCGGCAAGATAATCAAGATGAATGGCAAATCTGCCGAGAGCAGGCTTTTCAAAACGGTTGCGTTCAAGCACAAGTCTTCCGTGAACAAATTCTTTTGAATTCTCATCCATAACCTTCGGAGTATATCGGACAACGGGTGAATTCTCCCACGTTTTTCCGAAATCGCATCCGATAACCTGATTGTTGCGGAAGATTACTTCTTTCGTGTATCCCGATTCAAACCAGAAATTGCAGTCGTCTTCAAGCAACAGTGCGGGACCCCACAAATTACGGAATCTGTTATTTTCTATTATAACCTCTCCCCTTGTCGTGCAGAGAATTCCTCTGCCCGAGGTCGGCCCGAAATCACAG
>JAZNFD010000324.1:0-21298 GCA_045588975.1 Acutalibacteraceae bacterium
GAATGGCGAATCTGCGTCGTTTTTATCCCGAAAAATTCGATATCGTCGCAATTACCCTTGACCCGCGTTTCGGCGGCATTGATGCCGATTATTCTGAAATCGAAGAGCTTTGCGGAAAGCTGGATGTTGAATATATCATAAAAAGAACTCAGCTTGCAGAGGTTATCTTCGACATAAGAAAAGAGAGCAACCCGTGCAGTCTGTGCGCAAGGATGCGCAGAGGTGCTCTGCACGATGCGGCAATAACGGCAAACTGCAACAAGATTGCGCTCGGCCATCATCTTGACGACCTTGCGGAAACCTTTATTATGAATCTTTTCAACGGCGGCACACTCGACTGCTTTATGCCCGTCACTTATCTCTCACGCAAGGATATCTATATGATTCGTCCGATGATTTTCGCAAGAGAAAGCGTCTGCGCAAGAGTTGTCAGAAAAGAGAATCTGCCGACAGTAAAAAGCAACTGCCCTGCCGACGGCACAACCGAAAGGCAGGAGGTCAAAGAGATGCTCAGCGCACTCGAAAAGAAATACGGAGATGTGCGAAGCAAAATTCTCGGCGCAATGCAGAGAAAAGAAATAAACGGATATTAAAGACCAAAAGCTCCGGAGAATCGGCGGGATTTGTAAAACAGTTTTCATTTTAAAAGTCTGAAAATTGACATCATCACCAGCATCATTAAACGCTAAATTAAAATGGTTGTTCAGTCAAATGATTGAATAACCATTTATTTTTTTGGGGTTATGCCCTGCTTTTCGCATTTTGCTCAGACTGTTTCTGCGTTCTTCCGAATACGTTTGCAGATTGCACTCGGCGTTTTAAAACCAACTCTTTCGGCAAGGCATAGAACAGAGGAAGCCACGCAAGATGACTGTCCCGCGTAATGGTTATTATCTGATTCGGGAGTACAACGATAAAACTGTTTTTGGCGGTATCTGCCATAATCAATCACCACGTTTCGGAGAATTATTTTACCCCTTCACTTATATATGGAGTGAAATTAAATAAATTTTTCCTGAAAAAGAAAAAATATTTTTCACGACGCAAACAGATGTTCGTGTAATTCTTAAATCATTTTCTTTTTGTTGTCAAGGGGTGAATGAAAAGCAGGCAATATTGCAAAGAATATTGCCTGCTGAATAGAGTTTATTTACAATATCATTTCCATACCTGTCTTTTGATGAACAAGACCGCAGGATTCATGGAAATTCAGAGCAGAAGGGTTGCAACTCCACACATTCAGTGTTATGTTATAGCACCCGCCAAGAGTTCACCGATTTTTGGAATATACTTTTCCATTGAGAGTCGTAATTTTATTAGCTCCTTATCAAAGCATATCTGCCAAATCAAAGATAAGTTTTTCTGTTTTCTCCCAGCCGAGACACGGGTCGGTAATTGATTTTCCGTAAATGTTTTCTTCCGGTTTTTGTGCTCCGTCTTCTATATAGCTTTCAATCATAAGACCTTTCACTATTTTGTTAATGTCTTCGGAATGACGGCAACTGTGAAGAACTTCTTTTGCAATTCTCGGTTGCTCCATCCACTTTTTGCCTGAGTTTGCGTGGTTTGTATCAATTATAACCGCAGGATTATTCAATCCGGATTTATCATATACTTCAGCAAGATGAATCAGGTCTTCATAGTGGTAGTTAGGCATTGACTGACCGTGCTTGTTTACATATCCTCTTAAAATAGCATGTGCAAGCGGATTGCCCTGACTCTCAACTTCCCATCCTCTGTAAATGAATGTATGAGAATGCTGAGCCGCTGTTATTGAATTCATCATAACCGAAATATCGCCTGCGGTAGGATTTTTCATGCCTACAGGAATATCAAAGCCGCTTGCTGTCAGACGGTGCTGCTGATTCTCAACAGATCTTGCACCGATTGCAACATACGACAGAAGATCCGACAGATATCTGTGATTTTCGGGATACAACATTTCATCGGCGCAAGTGAAGCCTGTTTCTTTCATTGCTCTGATGTGCAGGTTTCTGATTGCAACAACACCTTTCAGCATATCTTCACCCTTGTTCGGATCAGGCTGATGAAGCATTCCCTTGTATCCGTCACCCGTTGTGCGAGGTTTATTTGTGTAAATTCTGGGTATGATGAGAATTTTATCTGAAACTTTTTCCTGAACGCCTCTGAGTCTGGTTATATAATCAATAACACTGTCATCGTTATCTGCGGAACAAGGTCCGATAATAAGAATGAATCTGTCATCTCTGCCTTCGAAAACTGCTTTAATTTCCTCATCACGTTTTTCCTTCATCTGTTCAAGCTTATACGTAAGAGGATGCTGCTCTTTTATTTCCATAGGGATAGGTAATTTTCTTTTGAAATTCATGCTCATTTTTTGTTGCCTCCAAAATTAATTTTTATCAAACAATGCTCTGCGCTCTGTTGAATGACGCATCATTTTTCTCATCGATTCGACATCTTCGGTTTCAAGCATTGATTTAAGTTCGTTGAATTTATCAATAAAAAGATTCATCTGTTCAAGAAGTGCGGTTTTGTTTTCTATGAAAAGCTCGCTCCACATCAGGTCATTTATCCGTGCGATACGGGTAAGGTCACGGAATGAGTCGCCCGTAAACTTTTCCATGTTCTCTTTATCGTTACAGGTCATAAGAGTTATGGCGATACAATGAGTAAGCTGTGAAAGAAAACCTATCATTTCATCGTGCTCTTCCGGCGAAAGAGTAGTAACGTATGAAAATCCGAGTAATCTTCCGAGCTCCATACAGGTGTTGATTGCTTCGGGTGTGTTTCGGTCGGTAGGCGTGACAATATAGTTCGCTCCCGCAAACATTTTATCGGTGCTGTTTTCAACACCCGAAACCTCTCGGCCCGCCATCGGGTGAGCCGCAATGAATTCCACATCAGGGCGAAGCATTTCCTGAATCTTATAGACTATACTGCATTTTACACCCGTTACATCGGTAATAAGTGCGCCGCTTTTCAAAAGCTTCTGATTCTGCTCAATCCACTCGACAAAGATATGGGGATATAAAGCAAAGATTACTATATCAGCTTCTCCGATTATTCTTTCGTCAAGCTCTGTTGAGCCTTCATCAATCAACCCTTCTTTGAGCGCATAGTCTATTGAGCTTTGTTCTTTTGTTATTGCACTTATGTTAAAACCGAATCTTTTCAGAATTCTCGCATAACTGCCGCCCAACAGACCGAGTCCGACTATGAGTATTCTTTTGCTTACATTTACTATCATTCCAATTTCACCTCTGCTCCGAGATTCTTTAAATCCTCAAAGAATGAAGGATAACTTTTTCTTACTGCTTCCGCACCGATAACTGTTCCTCCGCACTTTGAAAGTATCAAAGACAGAGCCATAACAATGCGATGGTCATTGTGACCGTTAAGTTCTTTATTTTCTTGAAAATCCTGTTTTGGGATTGTTATTTTGTTTTCGCCGAAAATCAGTCCGCCGCCAAGCTTCGCAAGTTCTTCGTGCATCGCTTGTCCTCTGTCACTCTCTTTTATTTTTAAGCGGTCTGTACCCGTCAGAATTGCACCGTTCTTAAGTGATGCAAGAGCAATAAGCACAGGTCCGAGATCAGGGCAATCCGAAACATCAAGAGTCGGCGTACCGTTTGAAATCTTGTCAAAATATTCTTTATACACTTTGTCACCCTGAAGACTGTCAGCGTTAAGATTAACAATTTCTATATCAGAGCCGATATGATTGAATGCATCAAGAAAAGCGGCGTTTGAATAATCGCCCTCCACGCTGTCTGAAAAAGAATGAAGATTTGTCTTTTTGATTGCAATGGTGTATTCATCTTCAAACTCAACATCTGCTCCGAATGATTTCAAGGCTGACAGAGTGAGATTTATATATGACCTGCTTTCAAACGGCGGTATAATACGAACCGATGATTCTTCACCGAGATACACAAGAGCAAAAATAAGCCCCGTTATAAACTGACTGCTTATATCGCCTTTGATTTCATATTCTCCGTTTCTGAGGTTGCCGCAGACAGTCACCGAGTTTTCAGTCTTTATAAACTCAAAGCCATTCTCAACACATAACTTTTCATAAACATCAAGAGGTCTTTCGAAAAGTCTTGAGCTGCCTTGCAGAGTGATTTTCTTTCCCAAGCACAATGCAAGGGGGATAAAAAACCTTAATGTGCTTCCGCTTTCTCTGCAATCCAGAACGGTTGATGCTGATTTCATAAAGTTTTCGGGATTTACGGTCACCGTATCTTTTTTAACCTGTATTTCGGTACCCAGCACTTTAAGACAATCGATTGTTGCGAGAATATCTTCGCTGTAATCAACTCCCGAAATAACGCATTTTTCTTTTGACAATGCGGCGCCTATCAGATATCTGTGTGCCATACTTTTTGACGGCGGAGCATTTATTGTACCTTTCAGTTTGCAGGGTTCAAAAATCGCTTTCATGTTATTTACCTTCTGTCAGATAATCAATTGCTTCAATATATCCGTCTGTACCGTGACCCGTGATTGTTCTCACGCAGGCGAGGCGTACAAAACTTATCTGTCTGAAATCTTCTCTTTCCTCAACTTTTGAAATATGCACTTCAACAGTCGGAATATTTACCGATTTCACTGCATCAAGAATTGCAATGCTTGTGTGAGTATATGCGCCGGGATTTATAACGATTCCGTCCGCATTTCCGTAAGCTTTCTGAATCTCATCCACAAGGTCACCTTCGTGGTTTGACTGATATATATCAACACTCACGTTTTTGGCTTTACAATATTTTTGAATTTTAGCCACAAGGTCGGCATATGTTTCTTTTCCGTAATGCTCAGGCTCTCTGATGCCGAGCATATTTATATTCGGTCCGTTTATAACAAGTATTTTCATATTATCAGCTCCGTTCTTGCTCTGAGAATAAACTCTGCTTCCTCTTCAGGGGTTGCCGTATCGGGAACTATAACATCGGCGGTTGTTTTATAAACATCCATTCTTTCATCATAAAGTTTTTTCAGCTTATCCGCTGTGTCCGAAAGCGGTCTGCTGTCCGTCGGTAAAAGTCTGTCGGGATTTGCGTTTATAAAAAACAGCTTTCCGTTCCTTTTAAGACAGTGAACGTTTTCTTCACGGAGCACGGCACCGCCGCCCGTTGAAATTATCTGACAACCTTTTGAAGAAATATCTTTTATAACTTCCGTTTCAATATCACGGAAATATTTTTCACCTTTGAGATTTATAAGCTCCTTTATCGTGCAACCGCAACGCTTTTCGATTTCTTCATCGGTATCAACAAAGCTGAAACCGTCAATATTCAGAAGTTTTCCGACTGTGGTTTTCCCGCTTCCGGGCATACCGGTGAGAACAACGTTTTCCTTAGATGCAAGAACAGATGCAAAAACGCTGTCTGCAACTGTTTTGGAAATTTCGGTATCAAGGAACTTCTCAACTGCAACCACAGCTTGCATCACAAGCATATAAAGTCCGCCTTCTGCCTTTATGCCTTTTTCTTTTGCATTCAGAACAAGGTTTGTGCAAAGCGGGTTATATACCGCATCAACTATGCCTTCCGGATTTTTGAATACTGAAATATCAATCGGTTGTGAATCGCAATCGGGATACATTCCCGAAGGAGTTGTGTTAATAATTACATTTGCATCGGAATGGTCGTTTATTGCTTCATCATAGGTTATATATTTTTCCGTTTTACTTCTGCTTACGGTAAGTATCTCTGCAGCTCCCATATCCTCTGACAAAACACGGGCTGTTTTGCTTGTGCCGCCTGATCCGAGTATGAGAACTTTTTTGTTTTTCAGGTCAACGCCGATTTTTTCTATAAGTGCTTTCATTCCGTAGTAATCGGTGTTGTAACCGTAAAGTTTACCGTTTTTATTTATGATTGTATTGACTGCGCCGATACGTTTTGCAACATCACTCAACGAGTCAAGATAAGGAATAACGGTTTGCTTATAAGGAATGGTAACGTTTATGGCATTAAAATTCTTTTCGTTGAAAAAAGATTCTATCTCATCTTCATTCAGCTCAATGAGTTCATATTCATAATCGGTAAGTTTGGCATGGATTTCTTTTGAAAAACTGTGAGCCAATTTTTTACCTATACATCCGTATTTTTTCATAACTCATTCATCCAATCCGTTCCGAATCTCATTGCGAGCATATCACAAATAACTATTGCCGTTGCGGCATCCTGAACAACTCTTGCTCTGTGAACGATTGCAGGGTCGTGTCTGCCTTTCGGCTCGATAACGGTTTCTGTCATATTTTTAAAATCAACCGTATTCTGTGGTTTGAAGATTGTGGGAGTCGGCTTTATTACTGTTCTGAATTTTATCGGCATTCCGTTTGTGATGCCGCCGTTTATGCCGCTGTTATTATTTGTTGCCGTAACGATTGTTTCGCCGTCAATCTTCAACGGGTCGTTTGCTTCGCTGCCTTTCATATCAGCAAAACCGAAACCTGCACCGAATTCAATTCCCTTTACGGCAGGAATTGAAAACATCATATGTGAAATAAGGCTTTCGGCAGAATCAAACCAAGGCTCACCCACACCTTCGGGAATACCGATTACCGCTGTTTCAAGGATACCGCCGACGCTGTCGCCGTCTGATGCCGCTTCAAGAATTCTGTTTTTCATTGGTTCTTCGCATGATTCATCAAGTACGGCAAAGGTCTTTTCGCTTAATGCTTGAATATCGGAAAAGTATTCGCTGAAATCTCTGTCGGAAACTCCGCCGCATCTTTTAACGTGAGTTCCGATATAAACGCCCTTTTGTTCCAATGCGGATTTGCAAATTGCACCCGCCGCAACAAGTGCGACAGTTATCCTTCCGCTGAAATGTCCGCCGCCTCTCGAATCCTGAAAGCCGTGATATTTGCACTGTGCCGTATAGTCGGCATGAGAAGGTCGGGCAATTGTTTTAAGTTCAGCATAATCGGAACTGTTGGTGTTTTCATTTGGTATAAGAATTGTTATGGGTGTTCCTGTTGTCTTACCGTTTATCACACCGCTGACAATTCTGAATTCGTCTTTTTCTTTTCTTGATGTGGAAATTTTTCCGTCAGGTCGTCTGAGGGTAAGCATATGTTCAATATATTCTCTGTCAATTTCTGTTCCCGGTGCCAGACCGTCAAGAACAGCACCTATATATTCACCGTGGCTTTCACCAATCAAAGTGATTGCAACGCTGTTTCCGAATGTGTTTTTCATAAGAATCATCCTTTCAGACAATCTTCAGCCATTTCTATAATCTGACTGCATTTCATCGTTCTGATTTCATATTTTCCGATTTCATTGACTACCGTTACCGAAACCGCATCTCCGTCTGCCTTTTTATCGTGAATCATAACTTCGCTGATTTTGTTCCAATCAAAATCTATAATATTATAAAGGTTGCATTTTTTCAGAACGTTTATAACTCTCGGTCTTATTGTTTCGCTACACATCGGGATGAGTCCGAGAGCTACGCACTCTCCGTGATAAAGGTCTTCCATGTTCACGCTGCTTTCGATACCGTGACCTATTGTATGACCGAAGTTGAGAATTTTTCTGATACCCGACTCTTTTTCATCCTGCTCAACAACAGATTTTTTGATATTGAGCGAACGGATAATAATTTTGTCGATGTTTTCTTCTATATCCTCGTTTTCAAAGATTTCGAAAAGTTCACTGTCAGAAGTAAGAGCCATTTTAATTGCTTCGGCAAGTCCGTTTGAAATCTGTCTGTCGGGAAGAGTTTTCAAAAGCTCGGGGTCGATAAGAACTTTCTTCGGCTGATAAAATGCTCCGACAATATTCTTTATGCCGCCGAAATTTATTGCTGTTTTTCCGCCGATAGACGAATCAATCTGCGAAAGAAGTGTAGTCGGGATATTATAAAAATCAACGCCTCTCATATATGCCGATGCAACAAATCCGGAAAGGTCGCCTGCAACTCCGCCGCCGACTGCAACAACACAGTCTTTTCTTGAAAAACCGTTTTCAAGCATTGTATGAAGAAGCTTTTCAAAAGTTTCAATACTTTTGGACGCTTCGCCCGACTCAACGGTGCAGATAATCGGAGATTTGCATTGCTTTCCGAGTGTTTTCGCATAAATTTCAGGAACACCCGAATCGGTTACAACAAGAACTCGTCTGTTCAAATCGAAATGTTCTCCTGCTTTGCCGAGAATTCCTCTTTGGACAACAATATCGTAGCTGTTTTCTTTTAAGTCCAGATGTATATTCATATCATCAGCTCCTATATCTCGCTGTGCGGTGCGAAAGTTCCTGCGACTTTCAGCTTGTCACACACATTATTTAATTCCGCTATCATTTTCTGACCCTCTTCGGCATTTGTTGTGCCGTCAATTTCAATGTAGAAATAATACTGCCACGAATGTTTCTTCAGAGGTCTGCTTCTGAGAGCTGTCATATTATAACCGTATTTACCGATAATGCTTATTGCATTTGCAAGAGAACCCGCTTCGTTTTTAACCGTAAACATCAGTACCGAGCTTGTAAGAGTCGGCGACTCTGCTCTGACTTTTGAAAGAACGGCAAATCTGGTTGTGTTTTCTCCGCTTTTATTGATATTTGCTTCAAGAATTTTAAGTCCGTATATCTCTGCCGTTTCAGCACTTGCTATTGCGCCGAGAGATTTATCGTTCATTTCCGCAACTGTTTTTGCGGCAATGGCAGTGTTGTTTGCCTCTTCGGCATCAAAGCCGCGGAATTTGATATAATCGTGACACTGACCGAGAGCCTGCGGATGACTTGTAACTTTTTTGATATCATCAACAGTTGAGCCGAGAACGCCGAGAAGATTCTGATGTATTTCAAGCTCATAAATTCCGTTAATGAAAAGACTGCCCGAAAAGATAAGATCAATAGTCTTTCCGACCTCTCCCGCATAGCTGTTTTCAATGGGAAGCACCGCTACATCGCTTTCACCGTTCACAACAGAATCGTATGCCGCTCTGAAATCCCTGCATGATATTCTGTTGCTGCCGGGAAATATTCTGCCCGCTGCTATGTGTGCAAACGCACCTTCAACTCCGCTGTATGCTACTTTCAGTCCGTTTTGCAAGCGATACTGATAAGCACATGAAACACCCATAAGGTTTTTGATATAATCGATATAGTATGCTTTGATAATGTCATCATCTATCAATGCGGAGTTCTTTTCGATTACAGCTTCTTCTCTTTTAGCGTCAAAAATCGGAAGTCCGAATTCCTTTTTGTATTCAAAAACCATTTCAGCAGCTTTCATTCTTTCAACAAACAACTCTGCCATCTGAGAATCCACTCTGTTAATAATCTCTCTTGCTTCATTCAACTTGTCTGACATATCCGGACCTTCCTTTCCAAATATAAAAGCCTCACTTGATAAGTTACAAGTGAGGCTTTAAAATACTATCAAAAAATTTCAAGTAATTAAAAACTTTTTATGCTCTCACAAGTAACTTTCTCATAGCAAAATAAGCATAGCCAAAATAATAGGCTACGCTGAAGCTAAAGAAATATTTACTTGCACTTGAGAGTACTGCGTTCATAAATATTACCTTCGGTACTGAATTTTTCTAAATTATATTCCTGTGAAAATGAAAAGTCAAGACAAAACGCAAAAAATTTTTGATTTATTTTTCGGCTTTTTCACTTTTAATATGCTCTTTTTATAAAAAACTGTCCTTGCGGAGAGGACTGTTTGTCTGCCGGATTTTATCTCATATCCGGTAACGGAGTGTAACCTATGTTGTTTATCAAATATTCTTGCCAACAGTAATTTACACAGCTTATAGACCATATCAATCAAATCGGATTAAAACGGTACAAAAAAACGAGAAACAAAAGTAAAACTTAAGTTTCTCGTGTTCTGCTTTTTTACCAACCCCGTCAGACAGATGCTCTGAACAATATTTTTTCAAATTACTGTTTTATGAACACCCGGCTAAACCTCGGAGTTTTTTGCTTCAATTAAGAATTAGTCTTCCTTCTTTGTCTTAACAACTGCTACTGCGCCTGCTGCAAGAGCAAGGAGAGCAACTGCGGGAACGATGGTGCTGCCTGTTGAGGGAATGCTTGATTCAACCTTAGCGGGCTTCTTTGTTGTTGCAGGCTTTGTTGTTTCGTCGCCGTCATCGATATAAGTCTGGCTGGGGTCACGAGTAACTACGGGCTCTGCTTCGTTGTCTGCAGAAACATCTTCGGTAGTTGTAAGGTTACCGAGAATGCCTTCAAGGACGCTTGTTGTTGTTTCAACGGGTGCAGCTGTTGTTTCGGGAGCCTTTGTTGTTTCAGGAGCCTTTGTTGTTTCGGGAGCCTTTGTTGTTTCATGAGCCTTTGTTGTTTCGGGAGCCTTTGTTGCTTCTGTTACAAAGTTGTCAACGGGATCATCATTTGTAGTAGGTTCATCAGCAAAGCCGATAACCGAGAAAGTGCATACTGCGATTGCTGCCATAATAACAGCAAGAATCATTGAAAATGTCTTTTTCATTTTCTGTTACCATCCTTTTCAATAAATTTTTGGCCTTACGACCTTTGAGTGCATTATCAATTTTACACATTATACACCGTTTTGTCAAGCGAATATATTTACCAATTTAACCGCCCGATATTAACATTTGTTGTTGATAATATGCATTATTGATATTAAAAAGAGAAAAATAAAACTAATCTATAATGAAGGGAGCATAAAAATGTCCTTTGATTTTCCCAAAAAGAATACCGAAAACAAAGCTCAATGGCATTTCGGAGGAAAGAATCACAAAGATTACGACCTGCCCGACGAAGAAATTCTCAACGACGTTCTCGGCAGCTACACAGGCACGGCATTTGATGACCTTTACCCTGTACAGGATGCCGATGACCTCTGATTCCATCTGAGTTTGGCGGAGGAGTGCATTGTGCCGATGCACTCCTCCCCACTACCGTTTTGTCCCCGCTCCGCTTTCTTTCCCCAAAGAAAGCGGAGCTTTTTATATGAATTCCGCTTTGCCGAAGAAAAATCTCCGGTTCCGTTCCATCCGTAACTCAAAGCAGAAATTCTGCAATTCCGGAATCCGACGATGAGCCGGCGTTCAAATCAAAAGCAACAACCTTTTCTCCCGAAACGGTGTAAAGAATATCTCCGACACAGATTCCTCTCACAGCGGCATCGCCGACAGTTGAATGCGTAAATGTGCCGACGGTATCAAGCTCGCCGTCTGAGAAATCAAACAGCACATATTCGGAGCTTCTGCTTCCGTTTTCGCTGTTGATTTTCAGAACGGGAATGCCGAGAATCTTCTTATCTTTATCAATCATAATACTGCGGCTGTCCGATGCCGCAACAGACCTGTAGTTCTCTCCGAAGGAATAAGCCGGTGCGGCTGACGGATTTGCAGGGTCACTCACGTCAAAAAGAGTGATGCTGATGGGCATAAACATACGCTCTTCGCCGTTTTCTTCTTTTACAAGCTCAAGTCTCGAGTCGCCGATGCCGACAAGCTGAGTATCCGACACTTCATAAAGCTCTGCTGAGAATGCTTTTTCCGAAACGGTTCCCGCAACCTCGGGTGATGACGGGTTTTTAAAATCAATGACAACCGTCTTTTCGCCGTCGTTTCCTTCGACCATAACATAGCAATTGTCACCGGTGAAATTGACTCCCGTAACATTCTTACCGTTGAAGATATCAAGACCTATGACAAACTGCATATTCTTATCAAGGACATACAGACGGTTGGTTTTGCCGTCGCTTGTCAGCGCTCTTATATATCCGTTTTCTTCATCAGGAGAAACTGCACCCACAAGAGATCCCTGAAGTCTGTACCAACCCGAATAAACAACGTTTGCCCCTTCAAGATCGATTTTGTGAATCTCCGTAAACGTGCTTCTCTCTCCGCTTTTGTTTTCTTCCTCTGAAGTGAATTCTCTCACGGCAACAATTGCCGAGGATGTGCAGTAAATTTTGTTATCGCAGCCGAGAAGAGCAAATCTTCCCACACCCTTTGTGAAATCGGTGATATCTGTAACCGTAACAAAAAGATATGAATTGCCGGGGTCGTTGACCGCAATACGGATATCCTCCGCTTCAAGATTAACCTGCGAGCCGTCAACAGAGAATGAAGGGATAACATTTTTACCGTCAGTGTATCCGACTGCAATTGATTTTGCGGTAACAAGGCTGAGCTTGTTTCCGTAAAGAGCCGATGAAATATATTCACCGTCCTGCAGATGCTCTCTGATTTTCACGGGAGCATAGGGGTTTGTTATGTCGTAGTAAACCGCAACGGTCGAAACATTGTCGTAAACTTTTTCCGACCCGACAAAGGCGTATCTGTGCCGTTTCATTATTGCGGTAAGTCTGTCATTTTTAAGATGAATTTCAATGCATTCATCAAAACTTCCGCCAACCGTACCCTCGGAAAGAATAACCGTTGAAACCGCTTTCATAGTGCCGTCTGCGGATATTTTTACAATTTTAATCTGCTCAACGGTATCGCCCGTTTCGATGTTTGTGCCGGTTGATGCGATGTAAAGATATTTTCCGTCAGTCTTGACAATATCCGCCTTGAAGTCGCCGTAGGTTGCAACTCCGTCAGGCTCGTTATGCTTTATTGTATTAACCGATTCATTTTTGCCCGCTTCAGTGCTTTCAAGCTTTGCGCTTGCGATATATCCGCTGTAGCTTTCAATTATATGATCGGGTACCGACGGGTTTGCATCGGTAACTGCCGTGTTGTTTTCGGGTTTATCGGGACGGGTTGTCTGAATAACAGCGGGTTTCTCGTTCTTGTTTCTTGATTCATCAAGAATTTCCTTGACCGCTTTTTCAATATCCTCAATGCTCTCAACGCCTTTAACGGGCGATGTATCTTTGAGCTTTTCGTGGAATGTGTCTGCTCTGACAACCTTTACTCCGCTATGCGGTTTCATAAGCAATGTGCCTGTAATAACGATCGCAAGCATCGCCGCAATCGCCATAGCCTTACGGATAATAACTATGTTGTTTCTTCCGCTTATTATTTCATCATTATCTTCTTTATACGGCTTTACGGTATTCTCCGCTTTGCTCTTGTCTGCGTTTTTGAGCATAGTAACAATGCTTTCTTTACGGAGTCGGAGAGGCACTTCTGTGTTCTCAACCTCTGACTTCAATTCTTTTCCGAGCATATCAAGAATCTGCTTATCTTTTTTATTCATCAGGTTACCCTCCCTTCATCAATACTCTCCGCCGAGTGCGGTTCTGAGCTTTGCAAGGCTTCGCTTAAGCTTTGAACGCACTGTTGACGGAGGCAAACCGAGTATTTCTGCCAATTCATGGCTTTTATAATTACCCAGTACACTGAGCACAACAATTTCTCTTTCCTCTTCCGACAAGGTGCTGAGAGCGCTTTTCATCTCAACGGAAAGCTCGGGATTATCCGTCCCCGTCGGCTCCGTAAAGCCACTCTCTTCATCGTCGAGATAAACCAGCGTGTTTTTCTTTTGGTTATCCGTGTAATATCGCTTGCACGCCGCACAGAGAATTTTGAAAATCCAGCTTTTGAACGCTTTTTCGTTTTTCAGCGATTTTATCTGCTCGAACGCAGACATCACCGCATCGGAAACCGCATCCTGAGCGAGAGTCTCACAGCCTGTGACATAACACGCGTAGCAATACATTTCTTTATAATAAAGCTCATAAAGCTCTCCGAAAGCTTCGGCGCTCCCCCCTTTTGCACGGGCAACGAGCTGATTAACACTTCCGCTCAATTTATACCCTCCCAACAACTCTCAATAATAAGTGTCGCATACTCCGTGTTTTGTTGCATCAAATTTTAAAAATTTCAAAAAAACTTCAAGAATTTTAAAATTTTGCTTGTAAATACTATATATGAACAAAATTTTTATTTCAAGGTGATAAATATGAAGAAATTATTGATTTTTTTCGTCATGGCAGCTCTTTTTACTCTTGCTGCCTGCAACAGAAGCGAAACACCCGAAAACAATAACGTCAACGCTCCTGTTACGGTTGAGGATAACCGCACAGCCGCTTCGCTTATCACAACCGCTTCATCACCCAAAGAAACATCCCCTCTGACCGGCAGAAGCATTCTGCCGACTGCGGTTTTTGAGGTTAACGACCCCGATAACACCCGAAACCTGCCCACAGAAAGAATAGAGCACAGCTACGGAGTTGCAAAAAAATCCGAGCCGCATATGAATTCCGTCGGTACACAGAATTTTTTTCAGTCAAAAAAGTATAAAGCCGTCTGCTATGATAACAAGTCGGTTAACAAGGTGCTGTATCTCACATTCGACTGCGGATGGGAAAACGGTATGACGGATAAGGTTCTTGATACACTCAAAGAAAAGAATGTGCCCGCCGCATTCTTCTGCACTCTCGATCATATGAAATCCTCACCCGAGCTGATTGCAAGAATGATTAATGAAGGTCACACCGTCGGCAATCATTCCGCAAAGCATCCGAACTTTGCCGAAATCGACAGACAGCGTATGGCATCCGAAATTCTCGAATGCGACAATTATCTGCGGACAAACTTCGGCTACACCTCGCCGTTTTTCAGATTTCCCGAGGGTTGCTACACGGAAAGTGCACTTGAGCTTGTCGGCTCAATGGGTTACACAAGCGTTTTCTGGTCGTGCGCCTATGCGGATTGGGATGTAAACGCAACAAAAGGCGGCGACTATGCATTCAATACCGTCACCGCCCGACTTCACCCGGGAGCAATTATTCTTCTTCATTCCGTTTCGCCCGACAACGCCGAGGCTCTCGGAAGAATCATCGACTTCGCCCGTGAAAACGGATATGAATTCAAGGCATTGAGCGATTACCCTCTTTAAAACACGCTCACGGACATCGGCAAAAACTCCGTATTACCTTGCAGTAATTCCGATATTTAATATAATTTTTTTCATCTGCGGTTCATATTTTTAAAAGAGGTGATACGGATGTTTTCTGAAATCAATTATGCAATCAGCTCATTTATATGGGGACCTCCGATGCTTGCGGTGTTTCTCGGTACGGGATTATATCTTTCGGTAAGGTCGGGATTTTTTCAGATTTTCGGAATAAGACGATGGGCAGGAAAAACCATTGTTACTGCATTCCGCAACAGAAAACAAAAAAGCTCCGACGGTTCCATTCCGCAGTTTTCCGCGCTGACCTCCGCACTCGCCGCCTGCCTCGGAACAGGCAACATCATCGGAGTTGCAACGGCAATTCTTTCGGGCGGGCCGGGTGCGCTTTTCTGGATGTGTGCATCCGCAGTGCTTGGGATGATGACCTGCTGCTGCGAGAATATTCTCGGAATAAAATACAGAATCCGTGATTTCTCAGGCAAATTCAAAGGCGGACCGATGCAATACATAGAAAAAGGGCTCGGAATGAGAGGACTCGCATCTGTTTATGCAATCTTTCTGACGGGCGCGTCACTCGGAATGGGAAATATGACTCAGGCAAATTCAGTTGCTCAGGGAATGAGCGGATTCGGAGTCAAGCCGATTGTGACGGCAATTGTTTTGTGCGTTCTTGTTGCCGTTGCGATTTCGGGCGGACTTGAAAGGATATCGAGGATATCCGAAAAACTCATTCCGATTCTTTCGGCAGCCTTCGTTGCCGCCTGTTTTATTATTATCGCAAAAAACCGAGAAAATCTCATTCCTTGTTTTAAAACTGTTATCAAAGAAGCATTCACCCTCAGGTCAGTCAGCGGATTCGGCATTGCAAAAGCTGCAAGATACGGCATTTCGAGAGGCGTGTTTTCAAACGAAGCGGGTCTTGGAAGCAGTGCCATCATTCACGCCGCCGCAGACTGCAAACACCCCGCCGAGCAAGGCTACTGGGGCATACTTGAAGTTTTTATCGACACGGTTTTTATGTGCAGTATAACGGGTGCGGCAATGCTCGTGGGCGGAATCGGAATTTTCGAAACACCCCTCAACGGCGTTCAGCTTTGCACCGCCGTTTTCGAAAGCGTTTTCGGTAAATGGGGCGGTTATTTTCTCAATTCCTGCATCTGTCTTTTTGCGTTTGCTACGCTGATTTCGTGGTCATACTACGGTAAGTGCGGCGCAGAATATCTTTTCGGCGAAAAAATCGGTAAAACATATAATGTAATATATATCGCATCTGCTTTTGCAGGCAGTCTTATCCGCCTTGAAAGCGTATGGAGTCTGTCGGACACACTCAACGGACTGATGGCTGTGCCGAATATCTTTGCACTTCTTCTCCTCGGCAAAGAAGCCGTCGACGAGATAAAAAATGCGGATGCACCGAAGCGCATCCGCAAATCTTATATTATTTCTCTGAAACGGAAAGTTCAATGTGGTAAGTCTGTGCAAACTTGATAACCTCTTTCAGGTCTGACTTCACATAAAACTTAACCTTGGGGCAGGCATCAAAAGCAAACTGATGGATGTTGTTGGTGTCGCCTCTGAAGTTTGCAACCTTGAGGCTGTCGCAATAATAGAATGCGCCCTCGCCAATTGTTTCAAGGCTTTTGGGGAAATCAGCCTGCACAAGATTGTGGCATTCCGCAAATGCTTTCGGCTGAATCTCGGTAAGTGCCGTGCATCTGTGAAGATAAGCCTTTTTGATTGAGCTGCCCGTGAACGCATCGGTTTCGATAAGTGTTATTGTTTCGGGGAATGTGACTGCACCGATATTCTGAACGCCGCTGAATGCACCCGAGCCGATAACCGTAACCGTCATATCGTCGATCGATGCAGGAATTTTAAGCTCCAGCATCTCATCTGAGCAGGTGTACTTTATTATTTTTGCCGTGTTGTCTTCAAGAGCAACGTATGTATAGTTACCCGATACTATAACCTTCTCCTTACTCGGCTTGCACGAAGCAAAAAGCACCGTAAGAGATGCAACAATAAGAACGATTGAAATTATCTTTTTCATGGTAAATATCCTTTCGGTTTATGTTTTATTTAAAGTCCTGCCGCATCGCAGTTTTCAAGATGCTCTTCCCATGTTTCGGCATAGTGATATTCACCGTCATTATCCGTAATGAAGAAATAATAATCTGTTTCTTCGGGATAGAGTGCGGCTCTGACAGCATCTGTTCCGATGTTGGTTATCGGCCCTGCGGGCAGACCTTTGCATCTGTATGTGTTATAAAGCTCGGCAAGCTGAGAAAATCTCTCTTCATCAACATACGGCTTCACATAATTATTAAGATACATCACGGAAACGTCGCATTGAAGCTTCGGAAATGACCTGCTAAAAAGTCTGTTGTGAAGAACCGAGGAAACCTTTCCCATTTCGGCAGGGTCACCCGCTTCCTCCTGAATTATCGATGCAAGAGTCAGGATTTCATCGAGGGTGAAGCCGAGTTCATCGCAACGGCGAAGTATTTCTTCATCAAATTTCTGTGCAGAATTTTTCAGAAATCTTTTGATAGCGGCAGATGCGCTTTCATTACGGTAAAATTCGTAAGTGTCGGGGAAAATATACCCTTCGAAAAGAAACGCACGGTTTTCGGGATTTGGTATTTCAAAAGGCAAAAGCTCAAGATTGAGAGGGTTGTTTGCCTCTGCAATAAACTCTGATGCGGCGCAAACTCCGTTTTCTTCAAGCATCTGCGCAACCTGACTGACAGATGTTCCTTCGGGAAACATCACGCGCACAACATTCGACGTTGTTGAATTTGTTTCGGATACGGCTGCTCTGTCAGCTCTGCACGATGCAAGGCTTGCCGCCATAATCAGCACCAGAATAACCGCCGTGATTTTTTTGATTGGTTTAAAATTAATATTCATAGGAACGATTTTAACACATAAGTCCGAGAAAATCAAGGGCGACGTGAAATATGAATAAAATGCAAATATTTTATTTTTTATTGAAAATATGTTTGTTTGGTGATAGAATAAATTAGTTATAAATAATAAGGAGGTATGTTTCTTGGATAAAGAACTCTTGAACGGTATCCCCGAAGAAGAAAATCCCGAAACCGAAATCACGGAAGAAACAGTCGAAGCAGAAAAAGAAGAAGAAATACGTACTGAAACCGAAAATACCGAAGAAGTGATTTCTGAAAAAGAAGAAGCCGAAGAAGTAATCACTGAAGAAGAAACATCAGAAACAGAAGAAGCTTGTTGCGGCAGCGCAAAAGGATTCACTGAAGATGAGCTCTGCATCATGTGCGGCGAAAATCACAAAACCGAAGACAGCAATTATTGCTCCGGATGCGAAGCCGCAATGTATAAGAGCAAAGTGCCGTTTTTGGCTTGGATTGCAGGACTTGCGGCTATCTGCGTGAGCGTTTTTGCGTTTGTTATTACCCTTCTTGCAAGCGCGCCCGCACTTCAGGCGGCAAGAGGAGATGTTTATGCATCTCAGCAGCGTTGGTATGCCGCATATCTTGAATATTCAAAGGTTTCATCAGTTGTTGATGAAATAAGCGGTATTCTCGGAACGGAAAGTCCGTTCGTAAAAGAAGGCTCAGCCATTGCCGAGAAAACAATAACCAGCTATGCAAAAAGCCGCTCCCCCCTTGATGCCGCTTATATGGCAATGATGATTTACGGCGAAAACGTTGCCGAAAAGCTCCCCGGAATCAAGGAATATATCGATATTTACGATGAATTCTACAACAGCTATTCAATAATGTCAGAGCCTCTTGATGCCATGCTTGTCGGCGCAACTCAGGAAGAAACTTTCAATGCGCTTCTTGCTCTTGAAGGCTCGGAAGGTCTTAATGACGTTTATTTCAACTATTTTCTTTTCAATGCGGCTGATTTCTATAAGCTCAGCGTTGACGAAAGACTCACCTATGTTAAGGCGGCGGATGAATGCGCCAAAGCTCAGGGCAGGGATTTCTCATGGCTTTACTGCCTTGAGGCTGCCGACATTCTCGTGCAGGAAGGCAGATACGACGAAGCTGTTGCATATGCCGAAATCCTCGCCGAAAAAGATAAAACCAATTACAGGGCGCACGACCTCATCCTCAGATGCATGATTGCAACGGATAACAAAGACGAAGCAAGCAAGCTTCTTGCCGAGTTCAAGACAAACAACGAAGGATTTGACAGCGCATATGCTCTCGAAGCAGCATATCACCGCGGACTCGGTGATATCGAAAAGAGCAAGCTTGTTATCGAAGAAGGTATGGTTGAAAACGATTTTTCATCTGAGCTTCACCGCCAGCTTGCACTCGTTTATCTCACAGAAGGAAAGTACAGCGAAGCTTTTGAAGAAGCATTCACCGCAGATTCAAACGCTGCTTATATGTCAAACTATTATATGGACAGCAGCGGATTCACTCCTCAGCTCGACAATACGGTTTATCTTTGCGCCAACATCTGCAAGAAGCACGGTCTTACATCAAGCGAAAACGCAATGTATCTTGACCAGATTCTCGACTATTACAAAGATTTTACGCCTTCAAATCAGGTTTCTCTTGTTCTCAACGGAGAAAAAACAGCCAAACAGGTTCTTTCGGAAGGAGTGTGTGATCTCGCATGACAGCACTTTATATCGCATCTAAAATTCTGACATTCCCCGGAGCCTATCTCAGAGGCTTCTGGGAGCAGCTCACCTGCAAGCTTCTCGGGTTGCCCGTCGAGGCTCCGGGTTATCTGAGAATCGATGAGGCTTGCGGTCACGTTGAACACGGTCTTGCCCAAAAAGGCTTCGCATCATATCTTATGGCAACAGGTCCGGGATTTATGAATTTCATCACAGGTTTCCCGATTTTCCTTGCAGGATATATCAACCTTTGTTTTCTCGGCATCAGACCGTCTGATTCAATCGGACTCTTCATATTCTATGTGCTTCTCACTTATGTCGGCATCTCGCTTCTCTGCAACCTCTTCCCGCTTGTTGAGGACGCAATGAATCTTCACGATATCGCATTCTCTCAGAAAAAGATGAATGCCGTCGGCAGAATTTTCGCATTTGTCCCCTCTGTTATTACATCTGTCGGCGCACGCCTTGAACAGTACGGTATTCCCGTTATACTCTGGATTGTTTTTATCATTTTGTCATTCATTTAATCCCTCAAAACCATAAGGAGGAAATGCCATGAAAGAAATCAACATCAGAGAAATAAAAAAGAGCGCCGTCGAACTTATTTCCGACGGCTGGGGACTTGTAACGGCAGGCAGCAAAGAGAAGTTCAACACCATGACCGTCAGCTGGGGCGGACTCGGCGAAATCTGGGGCAAGGATGCTGTGTTTATCTTCATCCGTCCTCAGCGATACACTTATGAATTCATTGAAAATAACGATGTTTTCACTCTCAGCTTCTATGCCGAGGAATTCAAAGACGCCCTGCGAATCTGCGGCTCAAAAAGCGGCAGAGACATCAATAAGGCAGAGGTCTGCGGTCTTACACCCGTGTTCACTGACGGCGGCGTAACATTTGAGCAGGCCGAATACACCCTCGTATGCCGTAAAATGGCATCGCAGTTCATTGACCCCGCAGGCTTTGAAGATAAGTCAATCGAAAACAACTATGCCAGCAACGACTATCACAAGGTCTACATCGGCGAAATTTTAAAAGTTTATAAAAAATAAAAATTCTTGTCACCTTTTGCCCTTTCGTTACGTTTATCTTATGAGAGGACAAAAGGTGGTTTGATTTTACAGCTTGAAATTATCTGAAAGGGGGCGGTTGCTTGCCCGTTAAATCTCAAAAAATCCATCCCGATGCCGAAAGGGCATTGGAAGAATACGGCAACGGCCTTTACCGCCTGTGTTCCGTTATGACGGGTAACAGAGAGGATGCTCAGGATGCCGTTCAGGACTGCTTTTTGCGTTACATAACAAAGGCTCCCGATTTCAACAGCTCCGAGCACGAAAAGGCATGGCTCATAAGAGTTGCAACCAACATATGCCACGATGTTCTCAGAAGCAGAAAGCGGGCAAGTTTCGTCAGTATCGATGAAATCCGCAATCTCGGCACAAGCGAGGATAATGCGCAAATCCTCGGTTCGCTGATATCGCTTGAAGAAAAATACCGAATCGTTATGCACCTTCACTATGTTGAAGGCTACCGAGCGGAGGAAATTTCGTCTTTGCTCGGCATATCCTCGGCGGCAGTCAAAAAAAGGCTGCAAAGAGGACGCGATGCCCTGCGTGAAATACTGGAAAAGGAGGGAATATGATGACCGGGTTGGATAAACTTAAAGATGCGGCAGAAGAAATAAAGCTTGACGATTTGCAGAAGCAAAAAATTCTCGAAGCCTGCAAAGGCAAAAAACGAAGAAGAATCAACTATGCTGCGCTTGCTGCAGCGGCGGCAATGCTGGTTATTACGGTCGCCGTGTTTTCTCCCGCATTTCTTATGTAAGCGGGCGCTCCCGCCGGTACGGCGCCAAATGGAGAGGCAAACCAA
>JAZNFD010000325.1:0-5714 GCA_045588975.1 Acutalibacteraceae bacterium
GAACATATGTAATAACCTCAATAACCGCTGTCACCCAGTAAAGAAGCATAAGCTTGCTGAGAACAGACCAAAGAACGCTGAGTTCGGGCCATACGTTGTAATAAACAGAAATTGCAACAGGGATTGAAAGGAGTATAAGCAATGCGCCGATATTCCAGAGGATGCCCCATCTGTGAACTTTGTCAAAATATGTTTTCTGCATAATTCATACTCTCCTTTCTATTATCTCCAGACGAAGTTAACGATATTTTCGGGAAGAACCGCTTCGAAGAGCATTGCCGCACCCATACCGATAAACATTGCGATAGGCATAGTGAACGGACGGAGCTTTTCAAGATTCCACTTCTTGCAGATTGCTTCAAGGATAACCATTGCAACAACTGCAACAACGAGGACTGCGATTGACATAAATCCTGCGTTACCTACACCGTCAGATGTTGTGCCTGCGATTGCTCTTGCTATGAAAGCAGAAATAATACCGATGAAAGCAGCTGCGGAAATAGCGTCACCGAGCTTTGCGGCCTTTTCGTCTTTGTTGACAGCCTTGCCGATCTTATTCTGGAGCTTTTTGCAGACAAAAGGAAGCATGATAAGCGGAGCAATGCTGCCGATTGTCATTGCCCATGCAACAGTCGAAAACTGCTGATAATCCGCAATCGAACTTGTAAGTGTTCCGCCCATTGCTTCAACAGCGGTCTGTGCGGCAGTTGTTTCATAAGCAAGGTTGCCGATAACGGTAAGTCTTATCCAGGGAAGGACAATACCGAGGGCATTAGCAAGAACAATAACTGTTGCAAGAATTGAAATTGCGGGAGCAACCGTAAAAAGGATGCTGGAAACAACTGTGTTCTTGAGTGTTTCCTTTTTAATTCCTAGTTCTTTTGCGTGTTTCCACGACTTAACGATAAAAAACACGGACTGCAGGGTTACGAATGCAACTACGCCGAGGGCGAGCGCATACATAAAGGTACTTTCTTTGAAATCCAAGAGATATCACTCCTATATTTATAATGTTTTAATATTATCACAACATTGATATACAAGTCAAGATTTTCCCGAAAATGATTATTTTTTCAAAACAATCCCTTTCACGCAAAACAGCTGCCCCGCCACATAGGCAAGACAGCCGCTTTTTAAATCATTTCAAGAAGCATTGCCGCTTTCGGCAGATTTCCTTTCAGATGTTCCGTGCCGTAAGTATTCTGAATCTCGATTGCTTTCTGCTTCCAGACGTCAAAATATTCCTGACCGTTTTCCGTCCACAGTTTTAAGGCTTCGCCGCCGATAAGATAATCCATAATACGGCGCATAATCTTCCCCCTCATATCGGTCTGACCGCCTTTGAGAAATTCAGAGAAAATATATCTAAGGGTGTAGTCGCCGTAATAAATCAGCTCATCGTATTCTTCGGGGCAGGCGTTAAGATAATCAACCGCATTTTCGGAGCTTATCTTCGCCGCTGCTATTTTATCAAGAAGCTTTTCAACAACCGCATCGGTGTTGATTTTATAATATTCAACCGCCTGAGCGTAGCAATCCCTGGTCATTTCCACGGTGTCAATATGGACATTTTCTGATATCTTGCTGTATTCCTGCTTGCTGATTTCGGAAAACTCCGTAAGTGTATAACCTCCGTTTCTGTCAATCTCAAAATTGAATCTCATCGGCGTGCTGTATCCGCTGACCTCTTTGAGCATTCCTCCGTCGAGAGAAAACTCCGCATATCTTATCAGCGTGTCTGCGGTACATCCTCTTTTATGCTTTCCGCCCTCAACAGGTGTGCCGCTGAATTCCTTCACGTCAAAATAATATACACTCACGCAGCAGAAAAGTCCGCCGGGTTTGACGTCTTTATGGTGAGAAATAACCGCTTTTTTTATTGCCTCGGTAAGAGGGTCAATTGTGATCGTCGGTCTTACCGCATCGCTTAGCAGATTTCCCATTTTGTCGTAGAATTCATACGAAAAAGTGAATTCCGTCGAGCCGTTTTCGCCTGCGGGAATGCGGTTGTTGAATTCTTCTGTCATATCAACAACAATAAACGCCGGAGAATGATTTACGAGGATATTCTTTTCATAATCGCCCGTAAAATTTATTCTTGCAAGTTCGGAATTTGCACTCAGAATAAAATAAAACGAACCGCCGTCTGACGAGGTAAAGGGTACAAAATAAACATCCTCGCCTCTGTCGATAAAGCTGTACTGCATCACGGCATCCTTGAGCTTATATCCGTTTTCGGTTTTCGTAAAAATTGCAGCTCCGAATTTATCGGCGTATTCGCAGCCGACGAAAATGTTTTCACCGAAACTCTGTGCATCGAAAAAACGAATGGTTTCCGTGCCGAATCTCTTTGCCACTTCCTCATAGTTTTCTTCGCTGAGATAAGAAATTGCGGGCTGACTCTGCATAAATTCGCTCAGCGGAATAATCTTTCCGCCCGTTTCCTCCTGCACCATAACAATCTCGCTCTCGGAAGTCATCGACGCGGCATATGATGCGTACCATATTGCATCTGTTGATTCTTCACGGACTATTCTGATTTCAGCTTCGTGAATTGTTTTGAAATTCTTATAAAACCAAAGCTCAATAACAGCTTCGGCTGCAGCCTCTTCTTCACCCGCAGCAGGACACCAGTAAATATTGTGCCCCTTATCAAATTTCAGTTCTTTGCCTTTCGGCGTTTCATCAGAATAAACAACAACATCATAGTCAACAAGCTCGCCCGCAGAGCATTTTGCCTTCACATTGTCATAATCGAGGTCAATTCTTATGGGAAAATAGTAATATCCCGTGTAACTGAGCATCGGCATATAATCCCATCGGACATCGGTGTTACCAAAGCCGTCGGAAAGATATTTTTCCGTTGCAGAATCAAAAATCTGTCTGACCTTCAGCGGATTTTTGACTTTATATGTCTTGCTCGGCTTAACGCTGTCATTTATCCACATCTCATCAAGGTCAGCATTAAAATTCAGAACCGTATAAATTTCGGGATTTTCCCTGTTTTCATAAAAAATAATTTTATAATCCGCCGCTCTTTCTTCGCTTCGGGAATCATTAATCGGAGCCTTGCTGATTTTTATTTCTTCAAGAAAATCAACCGTGCTGTCAATAGCCGTCTGCGACGAAATATTATATGTCTTTTCGCCCGAAACAACGGATATACGGTAATTATTTTCAAATATCCCGCCGCAAACTTCATCAAGCGAAGATGCTTCGGGATTCGTCATAAAGCAGACTGCAACAGCAATGCTTGCAATAACTGCAATAACAAGAATCCAGAATGCAGGTTTTTTATAATTGAGAACTGTCTTTATTCTCTGCTTCACACCAACTTCGCCGAAAGCAAGCGGACAAGCCGCAATCATTTTTCTCGGCACGCTGCAATTGAGAAGTGCTTCGGAATAGGATTTTTTAATTTCGTCACCCAGATTTTTTATAACCTTTTCGTCGCACGCAAGCTCAATATCCCGACACAGGAGAATGTATGCGACCCACATCACGGGATTGAACCAATGAACGCTCAGAAGCAGAAATCCGAGCGGTTTCCACAGATGATCACGCCGTCTGAGATGTGCTTTTTCGTGGGCAATAACAAGTTCCGTATCGCCCTCATTCATATCGGACGGAATATAGATTTTCGGTTTGAATATGCCGAGTATAAACGGAGTTTTTATGCCGTCGCACAGTCTGATATTTTCCCTCAGCGGTGCAGAAATTTTCACCTTCCGCCGCACGATAATATAACTGACCGCGGTATAGGCAAGCATTGCGCCGATTCCTCCAAGCCACGCCAGATAATACACAATTGACCTATAGCCTGCCGAGCCGACCGAACCCATTGCGTAAGTAACCGCTTCGGGATAAATCGGGTTATCGACAATGGCGAGGTTATAGTCATCGTGCTGCTCATACTGATACATAAACTGCTCCGTCGGAATCGTTTCGGCACTTGGAATAAGGCTGAGTGCGCTTTCAAGCGTGAACGGACACACAAGGCGAAGCGCAACAAGACCCCACAGCACAACCAACACTGCCTTCGGAGCTTTTTTCAGCACAAGACGGAGAACGATGATTGCCGCAACAAGGAAGCTTGCGGAGATGCTTGTATTGACCACCCAGAAGAAAAAGTCGGAATAAAGTCTTTCAACCAGACCGGCATAGACATTATATAAGTCAGTCAAAAAGTCCATAATCAGTCCTCCCCGTACGAATCAATCATCCGGCGGATTTCCGAGATTTCCTCTGTTGAGAGCTTTTTGCGTTTGGTGAACGCAGCAAAAAATGCAGGAAGTGAACCCTCAAATGTTTCGTCTACGAATTTTTCACTCTGAACAGCATAAAAATCTTGCTTTGAAACGAGAGAAGTGACTGCGCCGCTGTTGTTTTGAAAAATTCCTCTTTCGCAGAGCTTTTTCAGCACTGTGTAGGTTGTGGATTTTTTCCACCCGAGCTCCTTTTCACACAGCTTTACAAGCTCGCCCGAGGTAAGCGGTTCATTTTGCCAGATAATGTCTGCAAACCTTGATTCAACCGCACCGAGTTTTGTTTCGTCCATCTTTTTATCCTCCTTCCAGTCTATCGCCAATAGACCGCAGCTATAGTCTATCATCAATAGACCGAATTGTCAAGGATTTTCCGCCGCAAAAAATAACATTCATAAAAATTTAATTTTTTTTTGCAAAAAAGGCTTGACTTCCCCTGAAATTTGTGATATATTAATCGAGCGTTCTACAGAACACAGCAAAATGCTGGTGTAGCTCAGTTGGTAGAGCAGCTGATTTGTAATCAGCAGGTCGGGGGTTCGAGTCCGTCCACCAGCTCCAATTTAATATGGAAGAGTTCCCGAGCGGCCAAAGGGAGCAGACTGTAAATCTGCCGTCAACGACTTCGGTGGATCGAATCCACCCTCTTCCACCACAATGGAGAAATCCGAACTTAATGCCAATCGGCAATGGGTTCGGATTTTTTGTTTTTATCAGAGATATCAGTTTTTGAGGTTGTAACAAAAAAAGAAGGCGGGACTTCCGTCTCGCCTGCAGCTGTCTTACTCATTCTTCAGCAGTCTGTTCATATTCCCTGAGTTCCCGCTGTCCTTCCTCGCTTTCAAAATATTCCTGCATTATCGGAAGTAAGCATCTTGCAATTCTTTCAATTGCGTAATCGGGAATTTCCATACCGCTGTTTGATTTTTCTGACGTCAAATTGGTTTTGCGCTCCTTTCACATTTAAAAGGAGATCTTTTAATTATGAAAAACACATTTTTCCTCGCATTTATATTTTAAACTTTTTCCGGAAAAATGTCAAACTTTTTTCACTGTTGCAAATCGACTGATTTTTTACAACTTGAAATTCAACTTTTGGAACAATAGAACCGCAAAATCAAGGTAATAGGTCAAACTATACGCACCCTTCAATTACCGCACTCTGAAACCGTTGATATACAACGGTTTCAGAAGCTCTAATTGGTTAATTTTTAACTGTAGTGAAAGTGTTTTTTTATCACTTGATTTTTGCAACTTTAAAGTTCGTTATGTGGAAAAAGTAAACGCAAAATCGGGGTAACAGGTCAAACTATACGTACCCCTCGATTACCGCACTTTCAATCCCTTATATATCAAGGGTTTCAAAGCCTACTTTTTCCACTTTTTTCAAACAAATAAAAGGAGTTTTTTACTTATGAATAATAACATTATTTCTTGTGAATTTAATAT
>JAZNFD010000326.1:0-3370 GCA_045588975.1 Acutalibacteraceae bacterium
AAAAAAGTTTTACGAAAAAACTTCTCGATAATCTGCAAAAAGAGGTGAAAAATTAACAAATGTATGATATATTGAAATCAAGCAATCCTGTATTGGCAGACTGTCCGCCTGAACAGGAGGAAAATATGAAAAGACACTCTGACAAAATTACTGCCTTGTATGAACGTCTTTCAAGAGATGACGAGCTTCAAGGTGACAGCAACTCGATTGTAAATCAAAAGGCGATGCTCGAAAAATACGCAAAAGAAAACGGTTTCAAAAATCTTCAGCACTTCACCGATGACGGTTACTCAGGTACAAATTTCAACAGACCCGCTTGGCAGGAGTTAATATCACTTGTTGATGAAGGTAAAGTCGCTACGGTTATCGTAAAAGATATGTCACGTATCGGCAGAAATTATCTTGAAGTCGGAATGTATACGGAAGTCAAATTTCCGAACAATGATATCCGTTTTATTGCTATCAACAACGGTGTTGACAGTGATAATCAGCAAGACAATGATTTCACTCCGTTTCTGAACATAATCAATGAGTTTTATGTAAAGGACACAAGCAAGAAAATCCGTGCCGTTATGAAAAACAAGGGCGAATCGGGAGAATATCTTACATCAAATCCACCGTACGGATATCTGAAAGATCCGGATAATCCGAAAAAACATTGGATTGTTGATGAAGAAGCAGCTCAAGTGGTTAAAAGAATTTTCAATCTATGTATGGAAGGTTACGGTCCTTCACAAATCGCCAATATTTTGAAAGCAGATAAGATTGAAACTCCAACCGTGCATTGGCAAAAAATTGGCAGAAATGCTCCTGCCAAACCGACGGAAGATCCATACGGTTGGCATTCTCGTACGATTTCGGGAATTCTTGATAAATACGAATATGCTGGTCATATGGTGAATTTCAGAACTCGCAAACAATCTTACAAAAGTAAAAAACAGATTGATAACCCACCTGAAATGTGGAAGATTTTCAAGAATACTCATGAAGCAATTATTGACGAAGAAACCTTTAAAAGAGTACAAGAACTTCGCCAGAACAAACGCAGACCGACAAGAACAGGTAAAACAAATATGTTTTCGGGAATTGCCCGTTGTGCCGAGTGCGGTGAAAAATTGTACTACTGCACAATGAACAATTACGAAACACGGCAAGATCATTTCGTCTGCTCTACATCGAGGAAGAAAGGCACAGATATATGTGAATCTCATTTTATACGTGCGGCTGTTCTTGAAGAAGGAACACTCCAAAACATCCAACTTGTCTGTTTGTGTGTTTCCGCTTTTGAAGATGAATTCAGAGAAGCACTCGGAGCTTTGAAATCAAGTGAAACAAAGAAGGAGCTTGATGCAAAAAACAAGTTGCTTCAAAAATCGAGAAACCGTTATTCTGAACTTGACCGATTGTTCAAGCGTGTTTACGAAGACTACGTAAACGGAAATCTTTCTGAAACCCGTTTCCAAATGCTTTCGGAAGATTACGAAACCGAGCAAGCCGAATTAAAAGAAAAAATCGAGATGTTAAACAAAGAAATTCAAGAATTTCAAGAAAAGACGGATAACGTTGAAAAGTTTATCCGCACAGCAAAGAAATATGTCGGCATAGAAAAACTGACACCTGCCATTCTCAATGATATGGTAAAAGCGGTTTATGTGCATAAAACCGATAAATCATCGGGAAAGAGAGTGCAGACAGTTACTATCAGTTACAATTATGCAGGCATATTACCGAACTCATTATTGAATAATTTTTACAGCAGATGCACACAAAAAGAAACGGCATAACCGAAGTTATACCGTTTCAAAAACGCTTATGCTGTTTTATTGGAAGGCACCCGACGGGTATCCGTTATTTTTTTGAAAAAATCATAAAAAAGGGTTGGAAATTTTTTTTATATGTTTTATAATATAAATAAATATGGGTATATCAGTTAGGAGAAACACATATGAGTAAATATTCCGTTTCACTTGAAAAGGTTGTAAAAGACCTTTCGTTTCAGGTAATTTATACACCTAAAGACATTTCTGAAATATCTATAACTGCGCAGGATGTCAACAGACCCGGTCTTATTCTCACCGGTTTCGAGGATTATTTTGACCCCGAAAGAATTCAGTTCATCGGTCTTACTGAGCTTGAATATTTCAAAAGTCTGACCAAAGAGGGCTTCCTTGAAAGTCTTGAAAGATTCTTTTCGAAAAGACCTGTTGCAATCGTTGTAACCCGCGGACTCAAATGCGGCAACAGATTCCTCAGTTATGCGCAGAAATACGAAGTTCCCGTTCTTGCAACAACAGAATCCACATCGGGCAGTATGTCGGCAACAATTTCATATCTCGGCGTTGAACTCGCTCAGAGAATTACCCGTCACGGAGTGCTTGTTGAAGTATACGGCGAAGGCGTTCTTATTCTTGGTGACAGCGGAGTCGGTAAAAGCGAAACCGCACTTGAACTTATCAAAAGAGGTCACAGACTCATCGCAGACGATGCGGTTGAAATCAGAAGAGTATCCAACAAAACCCTCGTCGGCTCAGCACCCGATAACATCCGTCATTTTATCGAGCTTCGCGGTGTGGGCGTGCTCAATGCAAGGCGACTTTTCGGTATGGGTGCCGTTAAGCTGACCGAAAAGGTTGATATGGTTATTCAGCTTGAACATTGGGACAGCGAAAAAGTTTATGACCGACTCGGTCTTGAAAATGAATACACGGAAATCCTCGGAATCAATGTTCCGATAACAACCGTACCCGTCAGACCGGGCCGAAATCTTTCAATTATCATTGAAGCTGCTGCTATGAATAACAGACAGAAAAAGATGGGTTACAATGCAGCAAGAGAGCTTCTTCACGGTCTCGGAATGACTGATGATATCGTTCCCGAAAAGAAAGAACTTGAATTTTGGCACCATTTTTAATCAATCAGGATAAAATTACTTTGGAGGTAATAAAATATGTACAGAATAGGCGTTGATCTCGGCGGAACAAACATCGCAGTAGGTGTTGTTAATGATGAACTCAAAATTATCGGCAGAGGAAAGGTCAAGACCAAAGCACCCAGACCCGCAGCTGAAATTTTTGATGATATTGCTCTTGCTGTCGAACTTGCAGTAAAAGATGCAGGGATTTCAATGGATGAAGTAAAATCGGTAGGTGTCGGCACTCCCGGCTCCGTTAACAAAGACAACGGTTATATCGAATTTTCGAATAATCTTGAATTCAATCAGGTTCCCGCAAAGGAAATGCTTGAAGAAAGAATCGGCAAACCCATTTATCTCGAAAATGATGCTAACTGCGCCGCACTCGGCGAAGCAATCGCAGGCGTCGGCAAGGGCGTCGGCAATTTCATTGCCGTAACACTCGGAACAGGTGTCGGA
>JAZNFD010000327.1:0-2751 GCA_045588975.1 Acutalibacteraceae bacterium
GACAAGGGTTGCTTCGTGCTTGCAGGCATTGACGAAAACGGTCTGCTCCAGGCGGTTGAAACCGCAGTTGAACTTGCGTGCGATAAAGATTCCGCAATTCCCGTTCCCGATTATGCAGACAAAAATGTTTCTGATAAAATCGTAAGACTCATTCAGAGCTATACGGGAATAGTCAATAAAATGGTTTGGAGAAAGTTTTAATGAATATTCTTATCACGGGTGCAAAGGGATTTGCAGGCAGAAATCTTGTCACAAATCTTTACACAATAAAAGACGGTAAAAACAAAACCCGTCCAGAAATTCAGATTGATGAAATCTTTGAATATGATATCGACTCAACCCCCGAAGAGCTTCACGAATACTGCTCAAAGACTGACTTCGTTTTTCACCTTGCAGGCATAAACAGACCCAAGGAAGCAAGCGAATTTTCAGGCAACTTCGGTATTCTCGGCATTGTTCTCGATGAACTCAAAGCTTGCGGGAACAAAGCTCCCGTTATGCTTTCGTCATCAGTCCAGGCAACTCTTGAAGGAAGATTCGCAGGCTCGGAATACGGCAAAAGCAAGCTTGAAGCAGAAAATATGCTCTTTGATTACGAAAAGGAAACGGGTGCAAAGGCTCTTGTTTACCGCCTGCCCAATCTTTTCGGCAAATGGTGCAGACCCAACTACAATTCAGCCGTTGCAACATTCTGCAACAACATTGCCAAGGATTTGCCCATAACGGTAAACGACCCTTCTGTTGAGCTTGAACTTCTCTATATCGATGATTTTGTTGACGAAATGCTCAATGCTCTTGAAGGCAAAGAAACCAAAGACGGCAGATTCTGCACCTTCCCCGTTACTCACAAAGTAACTCTCGGCGAAATCGTTGAGCTCCTTGAAAACTTCAAGGCACAGAGTCAGACTCTGGTTATGCCAGAAATTCCGTATAATTCATTTGCAAAAAAGCTCTATTCAACATATCTTTCCTATCTCCCCGAAGAAAAGGTAAGCATTCCTCTTAAGATGAACAGCGATGCAAGAGGAAGCTTCACGGAAATATTAAAGACTGCAAGCTGCGGTCAGTTTTCGGTTAACGTCAGCAATCCCGGAATAACCAAGGGTCAGCACTGGCACAACACAAAGTGGGAATTTTTCATTGTTGTTTCGGGCACTGCACTTATTCAGCAGAGAGAAATCGGCACTGACAAGGTGCTTGAATTCAGAGTTTCGGGCGATAAACCCGAAGCGGTGCATATGCTCCCCGGATTCACACACAATATCATCAATCTTTCTGAAACGGAAAATCTTGTAACTCTTATGTGGGCAAACGAACAGTTTGACCCCGCTAAACCTGATACATTCTTCGAAGTGGTGTAAAACAAATGGGTATAAAGAATGCCAAATTAAGAGAACACGAAAAGATTTTGCTGGATATTCTTGCCAACAATCTTTTTGACGCAGGGCGCAAAGTTGACCTCAATGAGGACAACCTGAATGCGGTCTGGTGCGAAGCATATGTTCAGGCGGTTACTCTGATGGCATTCAACAACTCGGAGAGTCATATTCTCAAAAATGAAAACTGCGGATATATAAGAAAAAAGCTCAATCAGACACTTGCTGACAACACCAAGATTGATTTTGAGCATGTCCGCATCTGCAGTATAATGAAAAATGCAGGTACCCCCTGTACAATTCTCAAAGGCTTTGCCTCTGCACTCTATTATCCCGACCCGCTTATGCGCTCGATGGGCGATGTTGATTTTCTGATTGATACGGATAATTTTGAAAAAGCCACCGAAACATTAAAAAACAACAACTATGTTGCAGCTGAAAAAGGAAACGATGTTCACGATATATTTCTCGGCAAAAGTTGCCGATGCGAAATGCACTTCCAGCCGTCAGGCATACCCGAAGGTAAAGCTGGCGTAAAGATAAGAAAATATCTTTCGGGGATTCTCGAAAAATCAGAAACCGTCAGAACAGAGCTCGGTGAAATCACCGTTCCGTCAACATTCCATCACGGACTGATTATTCTGCTCCATATGTGTCATCATCTGACAGGGGACGGACTCGGTCTGCGCCATCTCTGTGACTGGGCTGTTTATCTCAACACAATCGGCGAGGACAAGTTCCTTGAATTGTTTGAAAAAGTGCTGAAAGACATCGGGCTTTGGGATTTTGCAAAAATAATGACTTTTATCTCCTGCGAATATCTCGGTCTGCCCGGCATGCAATGGGCAAAGGATGCTGACAAAAAGCTGGCGGATTACATCCTCATCGATATTATCATCGGCGGAAACTTCGGTCAGAAAAACGTTGACAGAGCGCACGAAAGCCTTTTGATTTCAAACAAAAACGAAAATGAGGTTTCTATGCTCAGGCAGTTTTTCATCTCTGCCAACAGCATTGTTTATAAAAACTGGAAATCGGCAAGGAAATATAAATTTCTTCTGCCGTTCGGCTGGATTTTCTTCGGCGGAAGATATATAATCCGCTCCCTTTTCGGCAGACGCCCGAAAATCCGTCCGCAAAAAGTCGCAAAAGAAGCATCCGAAAGAATGGATATCTATGCGGAGCTTAAGCTTTTTGGGGAAACGGAGAAATGACTTTAAACCAAAGCGGTGTTAATATGAAAAAAGCATTGAAAATAATCGGTGTAATTGTGATTGTTGCGGCTGTTATTACAGGTGCTGTTGTGACAGTTAATCATTTTCTGAATAATACTGAACCTGATAATGAAAACACTACTCACGAAACACAGACCACC
>JAZNFD010000328.1:0-1909 GCA_045588975.1 Acutalibacteraceae bacterium
CACAATCTCAAGCGGCGAAGGCAGAGACAGATGCGAACTCACCCTCTGCGGAAGACAGAGCGAGCTTCTCAAGGCACTTGCCGAAACGAAAAAACCTCTTGTTTTCACTATGATTCACGGAAAACCTCTTGCAATCAAAGATGAAAGCGAAATTTCCGATGCTGTTCTTTCTTGCTGGTTCGGCGGAGAAAGCGGCTCGCAGGCAATCTGCGATGTTCTTCTCGGCAAGGTAAATCCCGGCGGAAAACTCCCCTTCTCACTCCCCAGAAGATCAACAATGATTCCTTGCTATTATTCGATGCTTCCCGGTGCAAGCAATGAATACTATGAAGGCAGAGGAGATGCGCTTTATCCCTTCGGTTTCGGACTCAGCTACACCGATTTTGAATATTCCGGTTTAATGCTCACAAAAACCGGTAAAAACAACGTTAACGTTAAAGTTACCGTCAAAAACATCGGTAAGGTAAGCGGTGATGAGGTTGTTCAGATTTATGTTGAGGACTGTGAAAGCACCGTCGTTACCCCCACCGTGCTTCTCAAGGATTTCAAACGAATCACGCTGGAACCCGATGAATCAAAGACTGTTGAATTCAATCTCGGATTTGACGCCTTCAAGCTTCTCAATCAGGATTACGAATGGGTTGTCGAACCCGGAAAATTCACCGTCTATGCCGCATCATCTTCAAGAGACCTCAGACTCAGCGCCGATATCAATCTCGACTAAACAACAAAACTCCCCTCGGACATTACGTTCAAGGGGAGTAATTTTATGAATTGAAAACAGTTATGAAATTTGCCCACATAATCTCAACGTTATAAATAAGAGCAATCAATCTTGAATAAAGATAACTTTCAAAAGGAATCATATTCTGCTGTCTGATTGTGTGAAATTCGCCGATGCATCCGACGCTTTTGTCATAAGACGGATTTGCATAGCCGACAACTATCGCTCTTTCGCTGACAACGGGTCTTGTTTTTTCCGTTACATATTCGGAGCCGTTATAATTGATATCCGATGTATTGCCGCCGATTGCTCTGATATAATTAACGCCTTTTTTTACGATAAATCCGTCTTCGGTAACAATTTCAACGTGATGAACATCGTCCGTTCCGTCAGCGGCGGTGTTAAGGAAAGCTATGTCACCCTTCTGAGGAACATATCCGCTGTCTGCAGGGTGATATTCTCCTCTTCTTTCAAACCATTTCTTCATAGAACCGCAGGTATTGCGTCTGGGAACGGCAGTTCTGATTGCGCCCGCCTGAGCCGCGCACCACGAAACAAAGATAGTGCACCAATAAGCATCGGTTTCTCGTCCGTAATACCAGAGTGTGAATTTGTTGACATTGCTTTCATAAAAGCCTTTTTGCTCTCTTGCAACTTCAACAATTCTATTGATTATATCCTCTGCGGTAACCTTTTCTTCTTCTTTCTCTTCTTCGGGAACTTCCGTAACGGCAGCTGTTGTCGCAGTTGCTTCGGATTCAGCCGCCGCAAGAGCCACGCCCGTAGCCGAGCCAAAGAAAATCAGAACCGTAAGAATAACGGAAATAATTTTTATCAAATAATGTTTTGATTTCATAACATCCACTCATTTCGGTTTTTAATAATAATAGCACTTTTAGTACTTTTATGCAATATATTGACGAAAATAATTTGAATACACAATGTAATTATTTATTGACTGTTGAAAAATTAACATTCAGGTTGTAAAATCAAATCGGTGATTATGATGATCAGACTTCTCGCAGTAGATATGGACGGCACTTGCCTCGATTCAAAAAGCAGAATGAGCGAAAAAACAGTCGGCGCACTTCGACTCGCTGCAGAAAAAGGAATTATTGTTGTTCCGACAACCGGAAGAAACCTCCTTTATTTTCTTCACCCGAAAGCAAAAGAAAACGCAGAAAA
>JAZNFD010000329.1:0-1620 GCA_045588975.1 Acutalibacteraceae bacterium
CGCCGAAAACTTTGATTCCTTTGTCGCTGAACTTTTCGCCAACATAATATTCCGTCTTGAATTCGGGCGTTGTTTCAACGCTGATATTAATTAAACTTGCTTTCTTTTCTGTGGTAGTTGTTACAGGCTGAGTTGTTACCTCTTCAACCTGTTTTGTGTTCGTGAAGAAATCCGAAACGATGCCCGAAAGTGCCTGAACGATTGAAACGTTTTCTTCAACTTCAATCTGTGTGCCTGCTGTGAAAAGAATTGCGATTGCCGCAGCTGCCGCAATCCAGATTTTGAATTTGCGTTCGGTCTTGATACCGATTTTCTTCAAGAAATCCTTGCGAGAAATAAGGGGAAGAATCTGTGCGTTGTTGCCCGAGCGGATGGCATTTATTGCATCTGCACATTCATCAATGAAATCAAAATCTGTGTCATCGCCTTTGTCGAATTCTGCATCGATTAGTGCTTCAAGCATAGCGCAAAGTTCATCGGCGAGATTGGTCATAAAATCGGGGTGCATTAAAATTTCTTTGCTTACTGTCATCATTCCGTCAGCCTCCTTTCTTTTCAATATCAAAAGAATAAACCATATCTTTAATCTTGTTTCTCAGTCGCATGAGCCGCATTGATGCGGCAGGTCTTGAAATTCCGAGTTGTTCTCCAATATCTTCAACACCTTGTTTTCGTATGTACCGCAAATCATAGATTTGTTTTTCTTCATCGGTAAGAAGATTGAGAAGAATTTTTGCGATTTCTTCGTAGTCAATCAAATCAAGCCGTGATAAATATTCGTCGGTGACTCCGATATCCGCCGCATCGTCAAGCGGAACGTTTCGTTTTAACTTAACAGCATCTTTTTGCTTTTGCCGTTTGACGAAATTATCAGCTGTACGATAAAGAAATGCTCTCGGATTTTCAAATTCTTCTCCGTCGAGAAGTTTGTTATAGAAAACAATGAAGGTCTCTTGCACACAGTCGTCTGCAGCCTCCCGTGAACCGTCAAGGCGTGAAAGACAATAGTTGAAAAGCCTGATGCGGTATTGGTCGTAGCATTCCTGCAGTAATGCGTCGGCACGTTTCTTTTCGCTCATTATCCTCACTCCTTTCATTGTCCTTCATTATGTAGTCAACGAATTTTCAAAATGTAACAGAAATTTTTGAAATATTTTCAATTTAATTATAAACCTTTATGTTGGGGATAGCAATAAGTAAAGCCTCGCTTATAATTATACTTTAATCAACTAAGGATCCTGATTTTTTAAGTGCAAGCCGTATTGTTGAAATGTTAAACTTGTAAATTATGTGATTTAAGATTATAATTGTATTAACAATCATTAGGAGTTAAATAAATGGTTAATGATAAATTAAATTTAGAAAATCCAGAAGAAATATATGCTTTTTTGTTGACTGTAAAGTCGGATTTGGAGTCCTATAATGTTGCAAAACCCCAAATTGATAAAATTATAAATAGCAAAATTGTTGTTGATAAAGAAATTTTGGGTATAAAAAATTGTTTGTTCTTCAAATCTCTAATATGGTCGCAGTCGCGGGATAAGAGTTCACAGTGTTCCGATTCTCAATAAGTATTTTACTTCTGTTAAATTATGCCTTGTTGCTATATCATGCACAATG
>JAZNFD010000330.1:0-7839 GCA_045588975.1 Acutalibacteraceae bacterium
ATTTTTTATATCATTCACAAGGCTTTCGGGGGATGTGACGGTGATATGCTCGGCGTACTGCATCGCCCAGAATTTCATTGCCATTTTGCTGACTCTGACCTCTGCCGTAACCTCATCTTCGGTTTCGTCGCTGAATTTGACATCCTTGCCAAACCAGTCGATGATTTCGGAAACAATATATTTCTTTGCTCTGAATGTGACCTTTTCGGTCTTGTCGGCAAACATATAAATATGCTCTGCCATATGCTTGGGCAAATCAAGTCCGTGTTCAAGACCCTCAACCTTTTTCATCGGTTTTACGGGAGCGTCAAGCAATCGGATATCCGTTATTCTGTCAAGGCGATAATTTGATACATTGTTGTATTTGTCATAATTGCAAACGAGATAATATCTGCCGTTTGTGGCAACCATCTGATAGGGATTGACGATATATTCTCTCACATTGCCTTCGCCGTTTTTGCGCGGGTGCTGTTTTTTGTCCGTTCCTATATCGTTATATTTAAAAGCTACTTGTTTGCCTTTGCTTATCGCTTCATCAAGAATTTCAATTGTCAAGAAAAGTTCCTTATTCTGCGGCATATTCTCGGGCAGGTTGCGGATATGCTTCACTTTATTTCTGAAATACTTGTTTGAAAGACTCTCAATTTTCTCGATGAGTTCTTTGCACTGCGAATAGGGAATATGCTTTGAGAAAAGCAGGCTGTCAATCAGCAGACGGAGCTCTGCATCCGTAAAATCACGCACAAGATAAAAATCGGAGAGGATATAGCTTTCTTCAAGCTCGCCCCTTGAATTTTTAACCATTCGCATAGCCTCGCTGTATTCGATTTCATAACCGAATTCAATCAGATTCATAAGATTGCGTTTGATTGCCTTGCGGTCTGCCTTCATTTCGTATTCCGTTTCAAGAATCTCCGCAATCTCTTTCTGACTCAGGCGGTGATCTTCATCGGTATATTTTTTGAGAATATCAAGAATGTTGATTATGAGTAATTTCTTCGGCTGCATTGAGTCCATAGCTGTCACCTCGTGTTTATTCTATCATCATTGACACCATTATGCAATATGCCGTGGGACATTTTCGGTGCATCTCTATAAGCCTAAAAGAACAAGGGACTGTTTTTAATGAACAGCCCCTTATTTTCATTCATTTTCAGTCTGCAGCAACCCAATATGTTTTGCCATCAACAAGTTGAGTTTTGTCGGTGATTTCTGTATCAGCGATACGCTCAACGATAATAACCGTTTGCAACGGATCAGCTTTTTCAATTTTTTCAAACAGATTGAAAGCTTCTTCGTATGAACCGAACTCATCAATAACATCTGCCAAGGTGTATTCATAGAATACATTTTCGCAGCAAACAATCTCTTTTGCGAAACACACAAAGAATCTGCTTACAGATTTCATTTTAGTGTGACTGTAAATTCCGTCCGACTTTTCAGAAGTTCTGATTATACCGACTGTGTTCATGTCAATATATACAGTTTGAAGCTCTACGGTTTTGCCGTCAACATCAATGAACTCACTTAAGCCTAAACCATAACGGATATTGTTGTTTTCTAATGTAGTTACAAAACTATCCATATAATCCGACTTAACTTTTAATTTCATAAAGTTACTGTTTTTGTTACTCATATCGTTTCTCCTTTCTGAAGATTTGATAAAGTTTTTTTCATGCTTTATCAATAAAAGTAGGCGTTTATCGGTAGCGATTGACAATTATTTTCTCAATATTTAAAAATCGTTGTTCAGAAAAACCGCATTATCCTTATTTTTTACATACCTTGAACTCCGTCTTCAAAGGCGGAGTTTTTCTTTTGCTCAGAAACAAGAGTTGAAAATATTTTCTTACATACTTTCAGTGAAATTTAAAATTTCAATAAATTTGAAAGGAGGCAAAACCATGTCAGAGCTTGTAATGAACGTTAACGAAAATCGATTTATTGTGAAACCCAACAGTGATAATTCCGGATTTAATTTTTATAAACACGACGGAAGACGGTACGCATGGGTTGCAACAATTATCGATTTCGGAATCGGGTTCAGTTTCTGTTGTATCGGAACAAACGGGTTCTTCACAAAAAAGCTGAACAAAAAGAAGGAGTTGGTTTGGGTAGACCGAAAAGGCAATCCCGTTACTGATGACGAAGAAGAACAAATCGATGTTATTACGAAATACGGCAATAAAATGATTGCGAGATTTTCTGATTTTTCTGAACAAGACGCATTTCTTATCGGTTATTACGACAGCAAGACGGAAGTCAAGCTGATCGCAGACGCAAGAGTAAAAGGCAACAATTTTAGATTTATATTTGATTTATAAGGAGGATTTTTAAAAATGAAAACATTTATATCAGTACTTTTATCTTTGGCGATGGCAATATCCGGATTTTTCGGAAACATATTTGCCAAGCCTAAAGAACCCTATATTTCAACCACACAGCCTTCTGTGACGGAATATTATGTTCCCAATGAAGAGGATATCAAGCTATTTAACGCCGTAAATGAGGCGAGAGAAGCATTTGGAAAAGAGCCGCCGTTGCGGCTTGATCCGGAACTTTGCCGACTCTCATATATACGGGCGCAGGAGCAGTTGCTTGAAAAAGGGCATACACGTCCGGACGGTACTCGTTTTATCACCGTATTTAATGAATACAATTACAAGTGCAACAAGGCGGGAGAAAACATCTGTATAATCGCAGACAGCAGTACATACAGCCCTCAAAAAGTCACCGAACTATGGCTCAATTCACAAAGCCATAAAGATGTTTTGCTCAGAGAATACTGGCAGAAAACAGGAATTAGCGTCTTTTTCAATAACGGCAAGGTGTATTGCGTTCAGCTTTTTGTATGTTGAGGAGGTGAAATATGTCTTTAGATAGAATACCTATACTGACGACAGACGGAGGACGATATTATGTAGAAAAAGATAATAATTTTGGCGTAAAATTTATGCTTGAAAACGAAGAGGAGCCCATAAGTCCGAAAAACCTGATGCCGAAACAACAACTGTTGCCGACGAAACAGGCAACAACACATCATCCGAAAAGAAAAATGCCGTGGAGTTTCTTTCTGTTTATACAGAAAAAGCCTATGAGTATGAAACATACACTGAAGATTATTACTATCTGACAGAGGTAAACTATCAGAAATTGCATCTTTCAGAAGAAAATGAAAAAGAATATCCCCGCCTTGCAAAAGCTCTTGATTCCCTTAATGCTGAAAAAACAGAGTTCTATAAGGATAAGGCAAAAGAACTTGATGAATATGCATCGGAACAGCTTGATTATTATTATGAAGACGGCGAACAGCCTGCGGTTTACACCGCAAACAACAAATATCTTCTCCAAAGAGCAGATAGCGTTGTTCTGAGTATCAGAAGCGATGCAGATGAATTTTCGGGTGGCGCACATCCCAACTACGGCTATGGCGGATATAACTTCGATACCGTAACGGGTAAAGAGCTTGTTATAACAGACGTTATGACCGACATTTCATCTCTTCCCGCAATTCTTTCGGAAAAGATAAATTCAAAAGATGAATTTGCAGACGGATTTTTCGGCAATCTGGAAGAAGTTCTTTCGGAATACACGGCAGAACAGTTTAACTGGACAATCGGTTATCAGGGTGTAACCTTCTGTTTCAGTCCCTATGAAATCGCATCCTATGCCGCAGGTCTTATTACCGCCACGGTTTATTTTGACGAATATCCCGAGCTTTTCAATAAGAAATATACGGTTGCCCCCGAATCCTATGTCGTAACACTTTCTGAATGGAGCGATGTTGAGTTTGATATGAATCCGTCTGACGGTAAAAAAGATACTATCAGCGTCGGTCTTTCGTATTACACGGAAGAAGGCTCATACAAAGATATCAGTCTTAACCTCAACGGTAACGAATTCACGGTTGAAGATGTTTATGCTTTCAGCGCCGAATATTATCTTGTCAATTCAAAAGGCAGATATTTTGTTTATCTTGTGCCCCACGGCTTTAACGATTACACAAACATTCTCGTTTATGACCTGAACGGCAATGAGATAAAAGAAGCAGGTGAACTTGACAGAACATCTTTCGGCAGTCTGGTCTGGGAGGATGAGAACGAAGATACCCATAAGGCGAAGCTTCTTTTCAATAACCCCACACAGTTTGTTCTTGAAACAACCTTTGATATTCTCGGAACATACGCTGCCGATAAAACCTACACCGTGAATTCCGAAACGGGTATGCCCGAATCGACCGATGAATTCTATACCATAGACAAAAGCTTCCCGTTCGTTCTTACATCAAAACAAGCTTTCAACGTTAAAATTCTTCCCGATATGAAAACCGAGCTTATCAAAGCAGGCTCGGAATTCACGCTTCTGCGTACAGACGGCAAAACATACGTTGATGCAAAGCTTGATGACGGCAGAGAATGCAGAATTTATGTTGAGAGAAACAGCACGGATTATCAGCTCTGTATCAACGGAACACCCGAGTATGAGCTTTTTGAAGAGATTTATTACGCAGGATAAAAAGGAGATAGTTTAAAATGATTAAAAAAATAACGGCAATTATGCTCGCTCTCATTACTGTTTTTGCAATGATGAGCATTTCAATGACTTCGGCATCAGCCGCAACAAAGGTTATTGAAATCAGCAAGTTCCCCTCAATCTATTACGGAGAAACTCTCAAAAATTCAAACCTTACCCCTTGCTTCCCATCACTTGACTACAATCAGCCGCCTTATTATTCGGAAGTTTTGTCAACGCATGTTCCTGATTGCGGCGGCGAGGTAGCTGACCCGCAAAAGGAATATTATGTGCTCACAACATTCTATATCGGCGGCTATGAGCTTCCCGCGGCCGGTGAATTCAAGGTTGTATATGACGGCAAAGAAATACCCTGTTATAATTTCAATTCATATAAGCCCAGCGACAGTGCATATTTTCTTTATAAACATGGCAGTAACGGCAAAGCAATGTGTATTATCAGAATCAAACTCGGTGATTTTGCAACTCTCGGCACCGGTGTTACCGTTGAAAACGGCAAGGCTTCTGCTTCAAGTGCGGTTATCGGCAACGTTGTAACAATCACGGCAGATCAGATTGACGGCAAGATTTTTTATTGTTGGAATATCACAGGCGCAACTCCTGAAGATTATTATGATTCCGAAACAACGTTCACAATGGGTGTTTTCAATGTTACTGCAGAAGCAGTTTACAAAGATTGTGAATGCAAATGCCATAAAGGCGGAATTGCAGGTTTCTTCTATAAGATTGTTCTTTCCTTCCAGAAGCTTTTCGGCAATAATCTTGTCTGCGAATGCGGAGCAGAGCACTGAAATTGAATGCTTTATCGGACGGCAGAGAAATCTGCCGTCTTTTTTAAAAAATTCAAAAAAGCATGATGAAAAACCGAAAATATATGATATAATTATATTTGTAAAAATCGGCAAACGGATGTGATGTTATGAAAGATTTCAGCAATGTAAAATTCAAATGGACCTTCCGTGATTATCAGCAGGCGGTGCTTGATAATTCGCAAAAGCATCTGAAAGATAAAAGAATACATATCGTTGCCGCACCGGGCAGCGGTAAAACTATTCTCGGTCTTGAGCTTGTCCGCAGACAGAATGCACCTGCGCTCGTTATGTCACCCTCTGTCACAATCCGTCAGCAGTGGGGTGAAAGATTCGTTGAGGCTTATCTTCCCGAAACGGAAAATCCCGATGAATATATTTCCTATTCGCTCACAAATCCCAAGCTGATAACCTCAATCACATATCAGGCGCTTCACGCCGCTTTCACAAAAACCGTTATGGAATCCGAAGCGGATGAAGATGAGTTTGAAGCCGAAGAAACGCAGGATTTCAGCAATTTCGATTTAATTTCCGAAATCAGAAAGGCAGGCATAAAAACAATCTGCCTTGACGAGGCGCATCATCTCAAAAGCGAATGGCAGAAGGCTCTTGAAAAGTTTGTTGCAATGCTTGGAGAAGGCGTAACAATCATCGCTCTCACCGCAACGCCGCCCTATGACAGCGCACCTGCCGAATGGAACAGATATCAGACTCTCTGCGGCGATATTGACGAAGAAATTTTCGTTCCTCAGCTTGTTATGCAGAAAACTCTCTGCCCCCATCAGGACTATATATATTTCAGTTATCCCACCGCAGAAGAATCACAGATTCTTGCAAATTACAAGGCAAAAGCAACGGCTGTTACTGATGGAATAATCAGAAGCGGTCTGATTTCAAAGGCTTTGCAGGTGTCAGATGCGGCAGGTAACGAAGAAATACTCTATGATAACCTTGCAGGCTTCAAATCACTTGTCTGCGTTGCAAAACAAGGAAATGCCAATATCTCAAAAAGCCTTGAAGAAAAGGTTTATGAGGGCAGAAAAGCACCCGTTTATTCAATCTCCGAAGCTGAAAAAGCATTTCAGTTTATCATTGATAAGCCTGATGTTTTTACGGAAGAAATCAGCGAAGAATTAAAGGTGATTCTTTCAAAAGAAGCTCTTATCGAGAAAAGAAAAGTCCGCCTTGCATCGAGCGATAAAATCAATAAAATGCTCGTTTCCTCAACGGGTAAACTCGAAAGCATAAATAAAATCGTTGCAAGCGAATATCAGAATCTCGGTGACGGTCTGCGTATGCTCATTCTCACCGACTACATAAAAAAGGATATGCTGAAGCTTGTCGGCACGGATGAAGAAATCCACGCTCTCGGCGCGGTACCCGTTTTTGAATCAATTCGCAGAACAAATCCCGATGCAAAGGTTGCGGTGCTTTCGGGTACGCTTGTTCTTCTGCCCGATTCCGCCGTTGAAACTGCGCAGGAAATCGCATATAACGAGGGTGTGCCTTGCAGAATAAAGAAGCTCGAAAACACAAATCACACCGAAATCATCTTCAGCGGTTCAAATAAAAATAAGGTCAGCATCATAACAAAAGCATTTCAGCTTGGTGTTATCAATGTACTTATCGGGACAAAATCCTTGCTCGGCGAAGGCTGGGATTCACCAAATATCAATTCGCTCATTCTTGCAAGCTTTGTGGGCAGCTTTATGCTCTCAAATCAGATGCGAGGCAGAGCAATCCGAATTGATAAAAAGAATCCCGAAAAGGTGTCGAACATCTGGCATCTCGTGACTGTTGAGCCCGATTCAAAAGATGAAATCATAAGCGACGATTTTGAAACGATGAAACGCCGTTTTGCCTGCTTCCAGGCTCCTGCATATAACAGCGACGTTATCGAAAGCGGAACGGACAGAATCGATATTCTCAAAGCACCCTATGATGCAAACGGTCTTGAAAGCATCAACAATCAGATGCTTTCCCTTGCCGCCGCAAGAAACGTTATGGCAGGCAGATGGAATGCCGCCGTCAAGGGTAAGGCAAGACCCGAGATTGAAGAGGTCAGCGAAATTCCCGCAGAAGTTCAGCCTGCAAGCGCAGTACATAAGAACAAGATTTATGCAATAGTTCTTGCAGTTCTGATTGTCCTTGCAATAATCATAATCGCAACGTCGGGATTCTTCGGCGGTCTGCTCGGATTCATCATTGCGGCAATATCTTCTGTGTTTCTGATTAAATCTGCATCTGTTGTTATAAAGAATTCATCGCCCGAAAAAACTGTTTCAAATATCTCAAATGCAATTCTCCGCACACTCAAAGAAATCGGTGAAATCGAAAGCAGGGGAGCAACTGTTTCGGTTAAGAAATCTGAAAAGAAGAACACAGTCAACTGTTCTCTTTCAAAAGCAACCGTCAGAGAAAAGAACGTGTTTGCAAAAGCGGTTTCCGAGCTTCTTTCACCCATTGATGACCCGAGATATCTTCTCATCGGCACAAA